>JBATHN010000978.1:0-3610 GCA_049666885.1 Desulfobacterales bacterium | reverse complement strand
TTTCCATTCTCTACGGCCTACCTAAATGGCTCTTCGGCATATTTCAAACATCCTCATTACACCCGAATTCTTTAGAGGAGACCTTTTGTCCACTCGCCGGTTCGCTTCACGACCGGATATCCATCTGTGGTGAAGTGGTGGCAGCACCCACTCCTATTGCTCATTTGATACTCAGAACTTACAGAGTATCAATCAGTGAAATGATTTTCAGTGCCGGCATCGTCGATTTTGACAGGTGTGCGATGCGCCTTCAAGAACAGGCCAGATCGACGAAGTATTGGTGGAAGCGGAGATCGTTTGAAAGCTCCGGGTGGAATGCGGTGGCAAGCCACCTTCCTTGGCGGGCGGCAACGGCGGTGCCGTCTGCCAGGGAGGCGATGACGCGTGCCGCCCCGCGGGCTGCGACCAGCCGCGGGGCACGAATAAATATGCCGGGAAATGGACGCTGTCGTCCGTCTTTTAATACGTCTACGGTCAGTTTTTCTTCGAAGCTGTCGATCTGACGTCCGAACGCGTTGCGTTCGACAATGATGTCCATCATCCCCAGACCGGCCTGATTCCGACCGGTTTCCTTGGCCATCAGGATCATTCCCGCGCAGGTCCCCCAGACCGCGTGACCCTGCGCAAAGCGGCGCACCGGATCCAATAAGCCATAGCTTGCCATGAGTTTTCCGATGGCGGTGCTCTCGCCGCCCGGGATGATCAACCCAGTCAACCCGAGGATCTCGTGCGGCAGACGCACCTCTGGCGCGTCAAGACCGAGTTCTCTCAGCATGCGGATGTGTTCTACGAATGCGCCCTGCAATGCCAGAACACCGATTTTCATGGCCATATCTTATCGGATCACCAGCCGCGGCCGGCCAACCTGTCCTTTTCCTCGAGAACGGATACATTGATGCCGACCAGGGGCTGGCCGAGGTTGGCGCTCAACTCGGCCAGAACGGCGGCATTCCGGTAGTGGGTGGTCGCCTGAACGATGGCTTTGGCGCGCAGGGCCGGCTCGCCGCTCTTGAATATCCCCGAACCTACGAAGACACCGTCCACACCGAGTTGCATCATCAAGGCCGCATCCGCCGGGGTGGCAAGTCCGCCGGCGGCGAAGTTGACCACCGGCAGGCGCCCTAATGCCTTGGTCTGTTTTACCAGCTCAAAGGGGGCACCGAGATCCTTGGCGTAAGTCATCAACTCGTCGTCCGGCTTGGCCTGCAGCGCCCGGATTTCTCCCAACACCGTCCGCGCGTGGCGCACGGCCTCCACCACATCCCCGGTCCCGGCCTCCCCCTTCGTGCGGATCATGGCCGCGCCTTCGCCGATGCGCCGCAACGCCTCCCCCAGATTCCGGCACCCGCACACGAACGGCACGCCGAAAGCGTTCTTGTCGATGTGGTGGGCCTCATCTGCCGGGGTGAGCACCTCGCTCTCGTCGACATAATCCACGCCGATGGCCTCGAGTATCTGCGCTTCGACGAAGTGGCCGATGCGGCATTTGGCCATGACCGGGATGCTGACAGCCGCCATGATCTCGCGGATCAGACCCGGATCGGACATACGCGCTACCCCGCCCTGGGCCCGGATATCGGCTGGAACGCGTTCCAGCGCCATCACGGCAACCGCCCCGGCCTCCTCCGCGATAACGGCGTGCTCGGGT
This sequence comes from Desulfobacterales bacterium, assembly GCA_049666885.1. Lineage (GTDB taxonomy): Bacteria > Desulfobacterota > Desulfobacteria > Desulfobacterales > SG8-13 > JARFQH01. The sequence continues at coordinate 1,962 of JBATHN010000978.1, read as the reverse complement.
GAAACCACGTCCATGATGACGCCCCCCTTCAGCATTTGCGCCAGACCGCTTTTCACGGTGAAGCTGGCGGATCTTTCCGGTTTTCTTTGCTGCGAATCACTCATTTTGTCCTCCCCGTAATGCATGACATCCAATTTGTTCTTTTTTACCGGGTGTGCTAACCAAATAACAGATACAGTTTTTTAAAAATAAGACCATAACAGATTGGGCTGTCTTCAGGGAGGGGATTTCCATGCGCGGTAACGGGGAAAACGGCCAACCGTCGTCGATTGCGGCCACCCGACAGGCCTTTCGCTACCGGCAGCTGGCCGGAGAAATCGAGAAAAAAATCCTTGAAGGGACCTATCAAGCCGGCGAGAAGCTGCCCTCCATCCGCAGGCTCCACCAGCAGACGAACCTGAGCATTTCGACGGTGTACCAGGCGTACGTGGAGTTAGAGAGCACGGGATTTGTCGAAGCGCGGCCCAAATCCGGCTATTATGTCCGGCCGGTTACCTTCAAAAAACTGGAGGCACCGGCCCTGCGTAAAAAAACATCCGCGCCGCAGCGGGTCAATCTGGCCCCGGTGATCAACTCCGTTATCGCGGCCATCAGCAACCCCCGGTTCGTCCCCTTCGGCAACACCGCCATGGACCCCGCATTGCTGCCCGTCAAGGCTTTCACGCGCATTCTGAAATCATTGAGCCACAACGAGATGAGGACGTTGCTCTCTTATTCGCCCTCGGAAGGCTTTCCGGAGCTCAGACGGCAGCTGGCGTTGCGCACTCTGGGGGTGCTGGAAGACATCGAACCGGAAGACATCATCATCACCAACGGCTGCATGGAGGCACTCGCGCTCTCACTTCTGGCCGTCACCCGGCCGGGAGACACCGTCGCCATAGAGGCCCCGACAAACTTCAGCTTCCTGCAGTTGCTGAGGGAACTCGGTTTGCTGGTGTGGGAGATTGCCACCGATCCCCAGGAAGGGGTCGATCTCGAGGAACTCGAAAAGAGCCTGCGCACCAACACGATCCGGGCCTGCCTCTTCATGCCGAACTTTCAAAATCCGCTCGGCGCACTGATGCCCGAGGACAAAAAACGGGCCTTGGTGAAGTTGGTGACAAGCCACGGGATCCCCATAATCGAGGACGACATCAGCAGCCAGCTCTATTTCGGCGAGCAGCACCCGGCGCCGCTGAAGGCCTACGACCGCGAAGATCTAATACTGACCTGCTCGTCATTTTCAAAAACCCTGGCGCCCGGGCTGCGCCTTGGATGGGTTATTCCGGGCAGACGGCTCAGCTCCAGGATTCGGCGTCTGAAGGCCGGCATCACGATCTCCACATCCACTCTGGGTCAATACGTGGTCTCGCGTTTCCTGGCCAGCGGCGCCTATGAGCGTCATCTGCGGGTACTGCGAAGCGCATTGAAAAAGCAGCTGTTCAGAACCGCCATCGAGATTCAGCATCATTTTCCGGAACAGACCCGGCTGGCCGTTCCCCGGGGGGGCTCACTGCTCTGGGTTGAACTGCCCCCGGGGATCGACGGCCTGGCAGTCTACCAAGCCGCCTTCGAGCGGAACATCGCCATCATTCCAGGGACGGTCTGCTCAAATTCAAAACAATTCGACAACTTCATTCAGGTCGGCTGCTCCGCCCCCTTCAGCCGCAGGATAAAAGAAGCGATCGGCGTCCTGGGGTCCATTGCAGCCGGGTTCTTGACACCTGATCCATTAAAAAATCGGCCGAATTCGTGACGACCCCGCGCCGGAAAACAGGCGGTATTTAAATGATATAAAACAAATGAGCACAAGGGTTACGAAGGGAGGGTGCTAAGCTAACATCACCATACGGTATCGCTTGTTCCGCATCCCGGCGAGTCCTTGCGCTCAATCTTTTCGGTAACACCGGATAAGCGTTCAGTCAAACCTTTGTTGATCGATACCGGATTGTGAAAGCAGAATAGACCAATATCAAATTCCGT
>JBATHN010000977.1:0-3684 GCA_049666885.1 Desulfobacterales bacterium | reverse complement strand
GCCTTTGTGAATGCTAAAACGGTCGCCGATGGTAAAAGGCCGATCAGCCAGACAGTCCCTGTGAATGACTATCCCGTTGCGATCACGGTCGAACAGAAGATGTTTTGCTTGCCGATCGTTTCTTTCGAGAGCAATGGTGCCTCCTGTTTCTGTTCAAAGAAGCGCTCTATTTCAACCACTTAAAAGGTTTTTATGGCTTCCAGAATGCGTGCCATCGCTGTGCCGGCTTTTTCAAGAATGACGTGGTCTGCACCGGTGAAGGCGTGTTCGAGGTTGATCTCGACGATTTTTGCACCTTTCTGTTTGGCCATGACCGGCAGGTGAGCGGCAGGATAGACCACTGCCGAAGTGCCGATCACCAGCATGACCCGGCAGGTTTGCGATTCGCGGTAAGCCGCTTCCAGGGCATTCGGCGGCAGCGGTTCACCGAAGAGAACCGTGTCGGGTTTGAGAACGCCCCCACATTCGCAGTGGGGCGGATTGCCTTCAGGTATGTTGGGGGCCAGGTAGGTCCTGCCGCATTGCTGGCAGATGATTTCCCGCAGGCTGCCGTGAATTTCGATGACCTTCCGGCTGCCGGCTTTCCGGTGAAGGCCATCGATATTCTGGGTGATGATCCGGCGCACGATGCCCATCTGCTCCAGTTCGACAAGCGCCCGGTGGGCGGCGTTGGGTGTATATGTATCGTAATTGCGAATGAAATCCCCCCGAATCTGCCAGTATTTTGAAGGGTCGCGGCGGAAAACCTCTATCGAAGCATACACCATCGGATCGTACTTTTCCCAGAGCCCGTCTTTTGATCGAAAGGTCGGGATACCACTTTCGGCGGAGATACCGGCTCCGGTGAGCACGACACAGTTTTCCAGTGTCAGCAGGAGCTCCGCGACTTCTTTATAAGGAGAGGTCATTCGGTTATCCTATTGCCAGTAACGGATAATCAACGGCACGGTTTTCACGAGGAAGTATATGACCAAGCTCATAACCAGGACTATAGGCAGCAGCAGTGAGAGCATCAACGCCTTGGTGGCGAGAGCCTCCCTGCGATCTTTTTCCTCTTTGGTGTCGGCCCTGTGACGGACCAGCACGATCCCGGCCGGTATCAACAGGGCGATGACAATGATATTTCGCGTCCAGAAAGCAATGGCCGTCAGGACGGCCGCGGCGACCAGAGCCACATCGATCAGTCTAATTTTTCGCAAACAACGCACCGCTCAGTTATTCATCGGTCACACATCCTTCTGAAGCCGGCCGGACGTTTTTGATATACCGGTGCAACGCGCCTCGACGGACCTTTAAAGGCGGGGCCTGCCACCGTCGTCTTCTTTCAGACAGGGTGTCACCGCCGATGTTCAGGTCGATCCTTTTGCTTTCTGCATCGATGGTGATCCGGTCACCGTTTTCGACCAGTGCGATCGGACCGCCCTCCTGGGCTTCGGGACAGATGTGGCCGACGATAAACCCGTGCGAACCACCCGAAAAGCGCCCGTCGGTCAGCAACGCCACATCCTTTCCCAGTCCGGCCCCCATGATGGCCGAGGTCGGCGTGAGCATTTCCGGCATGCCGGGACCGCCTCGCGGACCTTCGTAGCGGATAACGATGATCTCTCCCTTGTGAATCCGGTTCTCTTCAAGTGCCTTGAGCATGTCTTCTTCGGACTCGAAGACATTGGCCGGTCCGCTGAAATGGGTGCCTTCCTTTCCTGTTATTTTTGCCACCGCTCCCGCCGGTGCCAGGCTGCCGTGAAGGATCTGCAGGTGTCCGGTGGCCTTGACGGGGTTGTCCAGCGGGCGAATGATTTCCTGACCGTCCGAAAGATCGGGCAGATCGACCACGTTCTCCGCCAGCGTTTTCCCGGTCACCGTCAGGCAGTCGCCATGCATCAGGCCGGCGTCCAGCAGGCGCCTGATCACCGCCGGCAGGCCGCCGGCACGGTGCAGGTCTTCCTGCACAAATCGGCCGCTTGGCTTCAGGTCCGCCAGCAGGGGCACGCGGTCGCTGACCGACTGAAAAACATCCAGCGACAACTCTACGTTCACCGCCCGGGCCATGGCAATTAAATGCAGGACGGCATTGGTGCTGCCGCCGAGGGCGATGACGACCGCTATCGCGTTCTCAAACGCATCGCGCGTCATGATGTCCCGCGGCTTGATATCGGCTTCCATCAGGCGGCGGATGGCGGCACCGGCTTGCCGGCACTCGGCGCGCTTCTCTTTTGAATCGGCCGGCGCGCTGGAGCTGTAAGGCAAGGCCATCCCCAAGGCTTCGATTGCCGACGCCATGGTGTTGGCGGTGTACATTCCGCCGCAGGCCCCCGGACCGGGGCAGCTTCTCCTGACGATGGCTCTGCGGGTCTCCTCGTCGATTTCACCGGCGATGAATTCGCCGTAACTCTGAAAAGCCGACACGATGTCGATCTTGCGGCCGTCGTGGTGTCCGGCCCGGATGGTGCCGCCATAGATCATCAAAGAGGGGCGGTTGAGCCTGCCCATGGCCATGAGGCATCCGGGCATATTTTTATCGCAACCGGGAATGGAGATGTTGGCATCATACCAGTGAGCCCTCATCACGGTTTCGATGGAATCGGCGATCAGATCCCGAGACTGCAGGGAATAGCTCATGCCTTCGGTCCCCATCGAGATGCCGTCGCTCACTCCGATGGTGTTAAACCTCATCCCCACCAGGTCGGCGGCTTCGACCCCTTTTTTGACTTCGGCGGCAAGGTCGTTGAGGTGCATGTTGCAGGTGTTGCCTTCAAACCACATGGTACTGATGCCGACCTGGCCCTTGCCCATGTCCTCGTCGGTCAGACCGACACCGTAGAGCATGGCCTGGGATGCGCCCTGAGACGGGGGCTGCGTGATGCGTTGACTGTATTTGTTCAATTTGGAAGGCTTGATTTTTTCCATGGTTGATTCCTTTCACAGATAGATCTTAAGGGCCCCGGCAAAAAATAATTCCACCTCTTGCTTGTCTTATGGCCCGTCTACCGTGTTACATCCACCCACACATATCCCGATATGCGCAGGTGGATGTGCCTTGTAGACAAACCATAATCCGGCGCAACCGTTTGGAATTATTTCTTACCGTGACCCTAAGTTGCCGTGGCGATCCGCGGTCGGATCATGAATAGCGCCTCTCGATTTATCCAGCACGTCGTCAATGGCCATAGCCATTTGGTCGTCACCATTAATGGGCGTGCCGGGTGATCTCTTCGACAATTTGCGGCCAGACGGCTTCGGGCAGGGCGTGCCCCATTCCCCGGATGATTTTCAACCGGGAATTGGGGATGGCTGCCGCGGTTGCCAAACCGCATTCAACCGGCAGCAGAGGGTCCGCTTCGCCATGAATCACCAACGTCGGGACGCTGATTGACTTGAGCTCTTCGGTCCGGTCACCGGCCGCCATGATGGCGGCAAACTGGCGCGCCACCCCGGCTGGATTCAGTCCCCGTTCGTAAGTTTGTTCGGCCCATTTGCCGGCCAGCGCCGCGTTCAAGGGCATCGCCGGGCCGCTCAGAATTTTAAAGGCCCGCATGAAGCTCTCGACGTAGCCGTCATGATCGGCAGGGAAGGGCGCGTAAAGAATTTCGAGAACTTCCGGACTCGGAGGCGGAAGAAGCGGATTCCCGGTGGATGACATGATGGAGGTCAGGCTGCGCAGGCGCTCCGGAAAGTGTATCGCCA
>JBATHN010000976.1:0-1625 GCA_049666885.1 Desulfobacterales bacterium | reverse complement strand
GTGATATTAGCCGAATGCCCTGTTCCGGCAAATAGTGAGAAGATGAGAGTATAAGTATTTCGTGGAAAGAGCATTTTGAATTGAATTCTGATGCTTATAGCGGAACCGTCGAGAGGTCGAAATCTGCATTGAATGCCCGTATGCCCGTCTGAAACGTTTAAAGCTTTCATCCGGACAAACGCCGATTGACGAAAAACCTGAGGGCTGGAAATTCAAATCTCAAAAATGGGCTCGGAGGGTGTTTATTTGTTTTTCTGAGGTGTTTTTACTATAGGTGGGAACCCCCAAATATGCAAATTGCAAAAATAGCACATTATTACATTATGTTGAAGTGTATGAAAATTGCGCTCATCGATTTAATCGATCGATTCGTTTGGGGCTGCGAGTATGAATACCGGAAAACCTTTACAAATGTGTATTCGTCGGAATATGGTTGAAGCCGGCCGCTGATAGAAATCGACCCCACTTGCGACCGGTTTTTCCGGTGCGAACTCGCTGCCAGCGGCGGGATGATTTTCTTGAATATTATGACAAGCAAACGGCATGCACGACATGGATATAAAATCGAAGCGCACTGAGTTTTTCAATGGCGCCCGTGATACCCTGCCGCTGGTGATCGGCGCCATTCCCTTTGGCATCATATTCGGCACTCTCTCCGGTGGCGCCGGTTTATCGGCAGCCGGTACCATGGGAATGTCCCTGTTCGTGTTTGCCGGATCGGCCCAGTTTATTGCCATGGGACTGGTGGGTGCCGGAACGGCTTGGCCCTTGATCGTCCTGACCACCTTTGTGGTCAATTTCCGGCATCTGCTTTACACGGCGGCCTTGTTGCCGTATCTCAAACGCTTGCCGCCGGGGTGGCAGGCGGTGCTGGCCTTCGGGCTGACCGATGAAACCTTTGCCGTTGCCGTCGGCCGCTACGGCTGTTCCGATGCCGGTCCCTTCAAGCACTGGTATCAACTGGGTTCCATGGTATTCATGTACACAAATTGGAACCTGTGCACGGTCGTCGGTCTGGCCGCCGGCCGCATGCTGACGGGTATCGGCCGCTGGGGTCTCGATTTCGCAATGGTGGCCGCATTTATAGGGATGATCATTCCCTATTTGAAAAATCGCTCCACCTACTTTGCCGTGCTGGTATCCGGCGCGACCGCGCTGCTCTTGCACGGATTGCCCCACAAACTCGGCCTTATCCTTGCCACCGTCGCGGGTATCGCCGCCGGAATCGCCGCCGATATGTTGGCATCGCACAAACCCGCCGCCGGGAAAGCAGGCGACATTTGACATGGACACCTTTTTCCTGATAACGGGCATGGCTCTGGTGACGTTTCTCATCCGTTATGGCCTGATGCCGCTTTCGGGCCGCATCACCTTTTCCAAAGCCACGACACGTGCCTTGGGCTATGTGCCGCCGACAGTGCTCACCGCCATCATCGTACCGGCGGCACTGCTGCCGGATGGACACACGCTGCAATTTTCTTTCTCCAATCCCTACCTTGTCGGTGCCTTGTTGACAGCCGTAATCGGCCGTCTCAGTAATAACCTGCTGGTCACAATCGTCGGCGGCATGACGGCTTTTGTTCTGTGGCAGTGGGTTTTACAGGCAGGGTGGATTTAGAAAAATT
>JBATHN010000975.1:0-3582 GCA_049666885.1 Desulfobacterales bacterium | reverse complement strand
ATATGAAGCGTATTGATTTTAAGAAGCGATTCTTTATCGAAAACAAAGTAATCAAGGATGAAAATCAGTTCAGCACCGATGAACGCTATGCCCATATTCTGCAAAAGGTCGATGAGTTCAAAGGCTTTCCGGATGACAAGCTGGTTGTAAAAGGCTTTGCAGCGGGTGAACATGCCTGGCTTATTGAGCCAGAAAATTGGTTCGGTGCCCGACGAGGTTATGATGGGAAATTAACAATTGTCGGGCTCCCCAAGGATCAAGGGACCTCGAAAATGGATGGATACCCGTTCCTTGAACTGACTCCCCACCCGTTCAAAGCGACCGGTTTTTACATTGAAGCCGAAATCGTTGATGACCATGTCGAGGCCAAGACGGCATTTGCGGTGACAAATACAGGTGATGCTGATGCCTTGATTACTGAAGACGGGTTTGAGATTGTTAAAACCATTGAACCGGGGCAGACCAAGTATTACACTAGAAATATCACCCTTAGCCGGAGGGAGGGAAATGAAGAGCCCCTGGAGAATATGATTAAGTTTATTGATGAGGCAGAAATAGCGGTTGAGCTGCAGTTTAGCATCAATTATCGGCCTGCTAACGATAAAGAAAAGTTCCTTAAAGTAACTGGCCATTATTCCATTGGAAAACATAAGGCCATTGAGATCAAGAAGGAGCCGGAACCATGAAAACACCTGACGACCACTACCGCGCCATGCTTGATTCCATGACCGAGGATGAGGCGCTGGAATTTGTATCGGGGATATAACGATGGTGAAAGGTTGACGTAATCGCCTCCTTCACTTCAAGCAAGAATCCCTAAAGCAAATTAAGCACATTGTTGATTTCTTCTTTTAGAGCCGGATCATTACGGGCTCTCAAAACGTGTTTGCTGACTGCGCTTGGTGTTATATTCAGCACCCTGGCGACATCGGCACCGCTGAATCCCATTTGCTCAATGGCGACGCGGCTGATGACCGCGCGGCTTCGAACCACCGCCCTTCGACGGCTTCGGCTCTTTATCTCAGTGCTTTTTATCTCAAAATACCCTGAAGTTGACGAATCGGTTAAAAGGGTTCCCAACCGTTGGAGAAAATTCTGATAATCCTGGGCATCGACAAATATCGATCAACGCTCGACAACTCGGACGATGATGTGGTGAAGTGCCCCTGGGGCATCAATAAGGGATTTGCGGTCCACAATTGAAATCATGTGTGTGAATCACACATCCAAGGCGATCCTAAAAAACCGACTCATTCACCCTGAACCGCTATCTTCCATCCACAAAATTACCCTGTTTTGCTTGATTTGGCAGTACTCTCTGCATTCTGTCCCGAAAGCTGCCGCCCTTGGCTTAAGGCCAAGGGTTTCTGTGCATGACTAAAGAATAAGAACCTGTTTACCCATCATTGTTCCACTCTCTTGTTTAATGTGCATTGCCTGGATATTTTCAGGTGTTAGACCGGTCAAGGTCTTCTGTCGTGTTGTAACGAGGGTGCCTTCATCCAACAGTCCGGCTACAGTCGAAAGCAATTTCCCCTGCTCGGACATATCAGCAGTTTCAAACATTGATCTGGTGTACATAAATTCCCAGGAGATGGTGACGCTTTTAAATTTAAACACTGTGATGTCCACTGAATCGACCGGGTCATCGATGAAAACAATATGGCCTTGAGGGCGGATGCATTCAGCCATCACCCTCCAATGCCTTTCCATTTGAGTCGTACAAAAGATGGCGTCAACTGAATCGGTTCCGGTTGCCTTTAGCTCTTCATTGAGACTCTTTCTGTGGTTCAGGATCGTGTCAGCACCTAAATTCTTGCACCATTCAACTGTTTCCGCCCTTGATGCTGTTGCAAACACTTTCAATCCAGCCCAATGAGCTAACTGTATTGCTATGGAACCAACGCCTCCCGCACCACCTATTATCAGAATGCTTTTACCAGAGTTAGCACCTGCTTCCGGGACAAAACCCAATCGCTCAAACAACCCCTCCCACGCCGTTATTGACGTCAAAGGCATTGCCGCGGCATCTTCAGGTGAGAGATTTTTCGGAGCTAACGCAGCTATTCGTTGATCTACCAGATGATATTCACTGTTGCTCCCTGGTCGGGTTATATCGCCTGCATAGAAGACCTTATCCCCCGCTGTAAATCCGGTCACGCCTTCACCGGTTTTTTCGACAATCCCATAGGCATCCCAGCCAAGCACACTATCTTTCTCTGACCGTTGGCGAACCTTTGTATCTACAGGATTCATCCCGATGGCAATGACTCGAACCAGGAGATCCTGTTTTCCCGGTTCAGGTATTGGCTGTTCTTTCAAAATAAAGGCGCCAGCGTCTTGTGCTTCGCTACCACTTTTTGCAACTATCGCTTTCATGTGTTCCTCCATTGTAGTTTCCATTTATTTAAATAAACATTATTAGTCAGAGTTGTTTCCACCTTGCTCTTACGATATGACGAATTAAAAATTATGCAAATTAATAGTTGTCATATTCTGCATGACTGATTATCATGACTGTTATTGTACCCGTTGATCTCGACATAGACGTGCTGCGTTGCTTTATGGAAGTTGCTAAGACTGAAAGCTTCACTAAGGCCAAAAAAAATGTTGGTTTAACCCAATCCGGTGTCAGCGTAAAAATTCGTCGGCTTGAAGAACGATTAAGTCCCTCAGATTTTCGCCAGAACGAGTAAAAGCCTCTCATTCACTCTTGAGGGTGAAATTTTATTTGACTTTGCAGGACGCGTTTTGTCAGTCCACGACGAAGCGGTCAGCCGATAAACAAAACCAAAAGCTTCTGGTAACTTACGAATAGGGCTAACAGATTATTTCATACCTGAACTTCTTCCCAATCTCCTCAGTAAATTCAGGAAACGGTGTCCCAATATGGCATCGTTCATTTGCCATTTATCATGCGCGGAACTTAAAATATAGCGCTCAAAGCAAAAGGAAAGGTGGGCGCTTACGGGCGTCATATTGTGCACGTTTCCTCTTGACCTCCGGGTAATCTATCCTAATGTTTTGTTTTGAAACACTTCATTTGAGAGGCAGGAGAATTCTATGACGCCCAGCAGCAGACAAAACCGCCCAGACGCCGGGTGGAAATTCGAGAACAGCTATGCACGGTTGCCGGAGGCTTTCTATGTCCGGCTGAATCCAGTGCCGGTGCGCACGCCGAAACTCGTGATTTTCAACATAGCGCTGGCACAGATTTTGGGGCTGAACCCCGATGCCCTAAATGGCGACAAGGGCGCCGCCGTTTTCTCGGGCAACAGGATCCCCGAGGGGGCCGAGCCTCTCGCTCAGGCCTATGCGGGGCATCAATTCGGCTATTTCACCATGCTGGGCGATGGGCGGGCAATATTGCTTGGCGAGCAGGTGACGCCGAAAGGTGAATGCTTCGACATCCAGTACAAAGGGTCCGGCAAGACCCCGTTTTCGCGGCAAGGGGACGGGCGGGCGGCCCTGGGGCCGATGCTTCGAGAGTATATCATCAGCGAGGCCCTGCACGCCCTGGACATACCGACGACCCGCAGCCTTGCGGTGGTAACCACTGGTGAACCGGTGTTCCGTGAAACC
>JBATHN010000974.1:0-3812 GCA_049666885.1 Desulfobacterales bacterium | reverse complement strand
GCGGCGCGCGTTATATAAACGAGAACACCGACCGAGACGTTGGAGGGGGTTGAGCAAAAAGCGGCGGTTCGGTTCCGGTATTGTCTTGGCATTCGTCTATCAGATTTTCGCGGATGAAGCAAGCCATCGCTTTACGGAGACGGAAAAAATAAATTGACTTTCATAACAGTTATCGCTACTTGATTTAGTTTATCAAAAAAACGCCGCAGGGCAAAGTGCTAAAGGCTTTAAGGTTAAGTTTTTGGCAAAGATAGAGGGAGGAGACCGTATTGTAATACGCTGCCGACCGATAACGCAGTTCAAAACCGTTATCCAAAAGCCGATAACTGGCGTGACGGCTCGCTGCCGCAAAGACAGGTCAACCAATGGACAAACCGATTGTGACGCTCGCTTTTGACAAATCAGAAGGCCTGATACCGGCCATTGCCCAGGATGAAAGCACAGGTGAGGTGCTCATGCTGGCCTATATGAACCGCGACGCATGGGAAATGACCCTGAAGACCGGCAAAGCGACTTATTACAGCCGCAGCCGTCGTAAGCTTTGGGTCAAAGGGGGGACATCCGGTCATCTGCAACTAGTTAAGGAGATTCGCATCGATTGCGATGCCGACACGGTATTGCTCAAAGTGGAACAGGTCGGTGGTGCCGCCTGCCACACCGGCTACAGGAGCTGTTTTCACCTAAAAGTCGTCGATGACAGGGGAGCGACCGATATTGTCGGCACACCTGTTTTTGATCCCGAGGAGGTCTACAAGAAATGAAGAAGCGGTTGAAGCTGGGGATTCCCAAAGGGAGTCTCCAGAATGCGACGATAGCGCTCTTTAAGAGATCGGGCTGGAAAATAAATGTAAACGGCCGAAGCTACTTTCCTGAGATTAACGACGATTCGATCGAATGCGCCATCTGTCGGGCCCAGGAGATGTCGCGCTACGTGGAAAAAGGCACTCTCGATGCCGGCCTGACAGGCAAAGACTGGATCGCGGAGAACGGTTCCGATGTCCGGGTGGTGGAAGACCTGATCTACTCCAAAGTCAGTGCCCGGCCGGCTCGCTGGGTGCTGGCGGTGCCCTATGACTCGGGGATCGAAAGAATCGAGGAGCTTGAGGGGTGCAAGATCGCCACCGAATTGCTCAAGTTTACCGAGCGTTTCTTTGCCGACCGCAACATCAACGTGACGGTCGAGTTCTCCTGGGGGGCCACCGAAGCCAAGGTCGTGTCCGGGCTGGCCGACGCGATTGTCGAGGTGACCGAAACCGGCAGTACCATCAAGGCCCACGGGCTTCGCATCATCCACGAACTCATGCAGACCAATACCCAGTTGATCGTCAATCACAACGCTTGGAAGGATGCCGAAAAGCGAACTAAGGTCGAACAGATTGCGCTGCTGTTGAAAGGCGCCCTACTCGGGGAAAAACTGGTGGGCCTTAAAATGAACGTACCCGAGAAGCAGATCGAAGCGGTAGTGGCGCTCCTGCCGAGCTTGAACGCCCCCACGGTAGCACACCTGTACAATTCGAACTGGTTTTCGGTCGAAATCGTCGTCGATTCCGGCGTGGTGAGGGACCTCATCCCACAACTCCTGAAAGCCGGCGCCGAAGGCATCATAGAGTATCCGCTCAACAAGGTTGTCTAATTTGTCGGATCGCCCCCGGACGGGATGCATTTCGGCGGGTTGATCTAATGGTATTTAACACGAAACAGGGTGGGTGCCAGCGCCCGGATAACCGATTTCGAGTCGCGGCTGAAACTCGCCGCCAACGGGTTCCATGCCCGGACCAGACCCGTTTTCAAATAAGGGGGTCGGGTTTGGTCCCCAATGTTGTGCCTTTCATGCGGTATCGACATTGGGTCCGGCCTAAGACCCCGGAGGCGACTCAGACAGTCAGCCGCTGTTCTCAACCGCTCTTCCGGGCTCCGGCGCATCATTTTCATGCACCGTGGTGGCCCTAAGGGCCATGAGTGTTTAGTTCGAAGATATGGATTTTGGATTTGGTCGTTCCCCCAAGGAGGGTGCCGTGGTTGCCAAACGTACCGAAAACATCACCTCTTTCATCGTCATGGATGTCCTCGAAAAGGCCCATGAACTGGAGTGCGAAGGCGTCAACGTCGTCCACCTGGAAGTGGGCGAACCGGATTTCGACACGCCGCCGTGTGTCAAAGCCGCCGCCTGCAAAGCGCTCGATGACGGTCACACGCATTACACCCACAGCCTCGGGCTGCTCGAACTCAGGGAAACCATCTGCCACTATTATCGTGAGCACTACGGCGTGGCGATCAGTGCCGATCAAATCATCGTGACGTCCGGCACCTCACCGGCCATGCTGCTTCTCTTCGCCGCCTTGCTCGACCCGGGCGACCAGGTGATTATTTCCGATCCACACTACGCCTGCTATCCAAATTTCATCCGTTTTGTGGAGGGGGAACCGGTTTGCATCCCCGTTTTCGAAGAAGATGGATTTCAATTCCGACCCGACGCCATTCGCCAGAAAATCACGGCCCGCACGCGGGCCATTTTCATCAACTCACCATCCAATCCCACCGGCAACCTCCTATCTGCCGAGCGCATGCAGGAAATCGCCGCGATGCGGCCATGGATCGTATCGGATGAAATCTACCACGGCCTGGTCTATGAGGGTCAAGAGCACTCGATCCTGGAGTACACCGACAAGGCTTTCGTCCTGAACGGTTTTTCAAAACTCTATGCCATGACCGGTCTCAGACTCGGATATCTGATTGCCCCCAAGCCCTTTGTCCGGCCGATACAGAAGCTGCATCAAAATTTTTTCATATCCGCCAATTCAATGATTCAACGGGCGGGTATCGCTGCTTTGACGCAGGCCGGTGCCGACGTGGCCCGTATGAAAGCCGTTTACAACGATCGCCGCAAGTTCATGCTTGCGCGTCTGAAAGCGATGGGTTTCGGCATCACGGTTGAGCCGACCGGGGCTTTTTACGTTTTCGCCAATGCCAGGCACCTGTCGAACAACTCCTATGAACTGGCCTTCGACATCCTGGCCAAGGCCCACGTCGGCGTGACACCCGGCATCGATTTCGGCCGGAACGGAGAAGGATATTTGCGGTTCTCCTATGCGAATTCCATGGAGAATATCGCCGAGGGGATGGATCGGTTGGAGGCATACTTGAAACGGAAACCCGGAATTTAGAAACACATCAAACCGGCCTTGAAGGCGGTTGCTCTCTTGGTGCTGCATACGAACCGTCAGGCTTACAATTTTAGCCATCATGATCATCAAATCCGCCGAATTTATAAAAAGTGCCGCTAAATTCTCTGACTATCCACCGGCCCAGCTGCCGGAAATTGTTTTTGCCGGACGGTCCAACGTCGGTAAATCCTCCCTGATCAACATCCTGGTGAATCGCAAGCGGTTGGCCAAAACCAGTTCGACCCCGGGACGCACTCAATTGATCAACTTCTTCGAGATCAACGCAGAACTTGTTTTTGTCGACATTCCCGGATTCGGCTATGCCAAGGTACCCGAAGCCATTCGACGGAGTTGGGCTCCGATGATCGAAACGTATCTTGCCACACGCCGGACCCTGAAGGGGCTGGTTCTGATCATGGACAGTCGCCGAACGCCGGGTCCTGAAGAATCGGCCCTTGTCAATTGGCTCAACCGGCACCAAATTGCCACCGTGATGGCGTTGACGAAGATCGACAAGCTTTCGCGTTCACGGCAGCTGGTTTGCGCACGCAGCGCAGCCGCGGCCCTAAAAGTGCCGCAAGGGGACATCATTTTGTTTTCGGCCAAAACCCGGCAGGGCCGGGAAGAATTGTGGCAGCGGATAGAAAG
>JBATHN010000973.1:0-2198 GCA_049666885.1 Desulfobacterales bacterium | reverse complement strand
TGACCGGCACATGGGCTGGAGCGGAACGGAAGCCCTGCTGTCCGATTGACCGACGGGTTATAAGGCATTTTTGATACGCCATCTCCCTTGGCGCCATAATTTGATCTGACAGATTTCAAGGCAGATTCTGCGGAGATTCATCGTGTTACCCCAGAGCAGCGGAAAGCCCGTCAATAAGTTGGTTGATCTCATCCTCGATTGTGTAATGGAGAAATGATAATCGTAGAACACCAGTGTCAATGGGGATGTTCAATCCCATTAACGGACGGACACCGTAAAAATGTCCTTGCCCTACCATCAGTTTCTTTGCTGTCAGTACCGCAAAGATCTCATCAATTGATTTCTTTTTTGGTACGATGGATACTGTTGGGACTCGCAGTTCTGGATCATCCGGTCCAACAATGCAAATATCGTCGCGCTGCCGCAGCCATTCCAGGAGCTTTGCCAACAGACGTCTCTCATGATCCTGGAACAGTTTTTTAAGATGCCGTCCTTTTTCTGCCTGATCAACCGCTTTAGAAAAATGGTGCCCATAAACAGTATCAAGATACTGGGCCACACCGGCAGCGGCAGCGATCTGAGCATGGTCAGGGCCAGCCGGCAGCATCTTTTTTCGAATAATGTGTTTATTAAAGAAGTGGCCCTGGTTGGGCAACTCATCCATGACCTCTTTTTTAATGGTCATGAGCCCGAGATGCGGTCCCCATGTCTTGTAAAGAGAAAACAGGTAAATATCCACCCCCAGCGATCCAATGTCCGGCAGTCCGTGGGGTGCATAGGCGACCCCGTCCACAACGACGCAGATGCTGGCAGTCTTTACCTTTGATACGATGTCAGCCACCGGATTGACATGGCCAATTATATTAGAACAATGAGGGAATGCCAGCAGCCTGGTTCTATAAGACAGCATGGCATCCAGATCATCCGGATTCAACATTCCTGTCTCAGGATCAACGCGCCATTCCTTGATCACGATGCCTGTTTTTTCAAGGCGTCTCCAAAATCCGGCATTGGCCTCGTGATCCTGGTTGGACAGGATTATTTCGTCCTTCTCGTTCCACAGTTCTCGGAAGGCCTGGGCCAGAACATAGAGGTTCTGAGAGGTTGACGGGCCGTACTGGACTTCATCTTCTCTGACATTTAGGTATGCTGCCAGTTTGCTGTAGGACTCATCCATTGCCGCACCAGCTTTTTGTGATGCTGGGTAATTATAATACGGTTGAACCTTGGTCTGTATATAGTAGTCGTTTAGACAGGAAATCACCTGTCGACATGTAAAGGACCCGCCTGCATTTTCAAAAAAGCCCCATCCGTTTAATGACGGCTCTTCAAATGCAGGAAATTGACTTCTTATAAATTTTGAATCCAACTGCGTCATAATTCACTCCTCCTCTCAGCAACGACAAATCATAGTCTGTTTACAACGCAGAGCTAAGCGGCGCGGCTTTTTGCGTCCATTTGAGCGCCTTGTTCGACCAGTTATTTTGTAAATTTTTCCATTGCTTGTGGAGTAGTGAATACAGCCATTCCTGTTTTCATTAATCCAAATCCAAGTTTTTTATAAAAACCTTCCATCCCAGGGGTTGCGTAAAGAATAAGATTGCAGTGTGGTAATCTGTCTAAAATGGTTTGCATGATGATTTTCCCGACACCCTTTCCCTGAGCTTCTGGCAAGACTGCAACATCATAAATTGCACCTTGATATTCACCATCGGAAATAGCTCTTCCAAAACCGATTAACTGTGAGTCTTCATAGATGAAAACTGTCGTATTACTCGCCTCAAAAGCTCTCTTATGAACTTCAGGTTCGTGGTAAGCCATACTAACTTTTTTAAGCGATTCAGCTATGGTTTTCCAATCAACTTCAGAACAATCAGTTACAATTTTTAGTTTGTCTGACAGCATGCGTTTGTTGGAGTGCATAGGACCTCTTAGCCAATCTATTTGAAATATTCATTGAGCCAGTTGGTCGCGGCCCTCGCAGCTTTCGATAGCCAAGGCTCTGCATAGATATCAAAGTGCAATATCGGTAAAACAATCAACTTCTTGGGTTCCCCTGCATTACCGAACGAGTTTTTCACGACTTCGAAAGGAAGGAGATTGTCGTTCTCGGCGGCAATTACGAGCAAGGGTCTTGGAGCAATCCAATGGATTGAACTTACAGGATTAAATTCTCGAATCTTTTCGAGAGACTCCAA
>JBATHN010000972.1:0-1919 GCA_049666885.1 Desulfobacterales bacterium | reverse complement strand
GGTTTCAGCGGAAAGCAAAAATTTAAACAAGTCCTCAGCGTGTTCAGCGTCTCTGCGGTGAAAATGAATATCAAAACGGCCCCCTTTTAGGGGGTTCATCAAGCCACCCCTTTGAGGGGTGGTATTTGGCATTATTTTAGGCGGGCGTGAAAGCCCTGAAATCTGAAACCTAAAACAACACTGCCGATGTTCATTATAAGCGATGCACATATCAATGAGGCTCTGGGTAACCACAACGCATTTTTTGGTATGCTGCGGGCCCTTGAAAAGAGCGCGGAGGATATCGTTTTTCTCGGCGATATCTTCGATTTGTGGATTGCCCTGCCGCGTTATGAACGCGCTATTCACCACCGTTTTCTTACCTGGTGCGCAGACCAGAAGCTACGCCGCCGCATCGGCTTCATCGAAGGCAACCACGAATACTTCCTGGCCCGCCGTAAAGGCCGTTTTTTCTCCTGGTGCACAAATGGTGCTTTCTGGAAGGATGGTTGTGGAAACATCTTCTGCCACGGTGACCAGGTCAACCGCCTGGATAGAAATTATCTTTGGTTCAGGCGCGCGGTAAAAAACGACCTGTCGCAAACGGCCCTGCGATGGTTGCCGCTGGGGCCCGGGTTCGTCGAACAGGTCAAGGTTCGGTTGAAACACACCAACCCGCTTTTCCGGCGTTATCTGCCAAAGCAGCAACTCGAAGCCTTTGCAAAGGCGCGTTTCGCAGAGGGGGCCCGGATGATCTTCGTCGGCCACTTTCATCGCGCATACCACTATAGCGACCAGCAGGGTCGAACTCTGTACACGGTGCCCAGTTGGTTCGAAAACCAAACGATCACCCGTTTTGACCCCGACTCCGGAAACGTCCGGCACGCGGAATGGTCGCGCCTGCTGGTTTAGCTCTCTGATTTATAAAGGATATCACATGTTGGTGCGGGTATTTTTGCTACTGATTGTTTTTCTTCCGTCGGAGATATCGGCCCAGGAGGCGTTGGTGGTTGAGCGCGCTCACAGGAAGGTGATCCTAAGCGGCTATACCAGGGCCAAAACGACTGTCAGTCTTTCAACGGAAGTATCCGGAAAAATTGTCGAACGTCATTATGAAATCGGGCAGATTATCGGGGAGGCTCCCTTTTTCATCATTGATACCACCTTTATTGATTTTCAGATAGAATCCACCCGCCGGACACTCAAACAGCTTCAAGTCGTCATGAAAATGAAGCAATCCCGGATGGCCTTTCTCAAGAAGGAATTCGAGCGCATACGGGAGTTGCATCAACGCGACAGCACCGCCGGGTCCAAACGGGACTCGGCCGAGGAGGACTACACCCAGGCCCGGCTCGAGATGGACTCCACCGCTGCCCAGATCGCTCAAGCGCAGACCACCCTTGCAGAATTGGAGGAGCGTCGCAGACGCCATTGGATTTATGCGCCCAAGGGCTGGAGCGTCACCGGAAACCATGTCGAAGTCGGTGAAGTCGTTCAAATCAATACGCCTCTCGCCAGCGTCGGAGACTACCGATCCTTGGTCGTTCCCCTGGCGTTGAGTGCCGATGAATTTGCGGCTCTCAAACGCCTGGACGAGCCGCTGGACGCCGACCTCGAAGGGTCCCCGGTCAAAACCTCGGTTGAGCGCGTCAATTCTCAGTTCGATGAGAAAACACGCAAAATCAATTTGGAGCTCGACGTTCACGGATACACGGGTGACCGCAGGGGGGGGCTGCGGTTGACACTTTCCCTGGAGGTATTTTCGGAGAGATTGCAGATACCCAGAGCCGCCGTCATCAATCGCTACGAAAATCCAAGGGTAAAAATCAAGTCCACGGGAGAGGAGATCGCGGTCATCATCCTGGGTGAAACCAACGATCATCTGACGATCGGCGACAACCGTCGACTCGCGCCGGGAATAGAACTCGCCACCCCCTGAT
>JBATHN010000971.1:0-2114 GCA_049666885.1 Desulfobacterales bacterium | reverse complement strand
CCGAGTGCTGCGGCGGCATTGAACAGCCGCGCCCCGTCCACGTGCACCTTCAGAGCGCAGCGACTCGCCAGTTGGCGGATCGACCGCAGGTAAGCCGTGTCCAGGGGGTTGCCGTAACAGCGGTTGTGGGTATTCTCGAGGACGATCAGGCGGGTTCGGGGAAAATGGACGTTTTCCGGGCGGATGGCTGCTTCGATGTCCTCCAGGAGGATTTTTCCATCGGGCTGATTGGTGACGGTCCGGGGGTGGATGCTCCCGACCGCGGCCGATCCACCTTGTTCATAGTAGAATATGTGCGCCTGATCGCCCAAAACCATCTCGTCTCCCCGACCGCAGTGGGTCAACTGACTGACGAGGTTGGCCATCGTCCCGCTGGCCACAAAAAGCCCGGCTTCCTTCCCGAGCCGTTCGGCCGCCAGTTCCTCCAGACGTCTGACGGTGGGATCTTCGCCGAAGACATCGTCTCCGACTTCCGCCGTCGCCATTGCCTGACGCATCGATGACGTCGGCAGCGTGATCGTGTCTGACCTCAGGTCGACTCGTCGGTTGCTCATTTCCTGCTCCTCTATTCGCGTGGTCGTGTTTTCAGCCGTCTTTCGAAACCGTTCATCCGGGCAGAGGTGCCCACCTTTTTCTGTGTTACATTCTTTTGTCGTACTAAAGGATATGGGGTCAGTCTGCAAGAAATTTCACACCAAGGCGTGATGAGGGATCGCTTCTGGTTTCAACGCGCTCCTTGACGAACCGTTCCGGAACCGTATAATAGAAAACGCAAGTTAGTGCGAAGAGTGTGTTGCCTGATACGGTTCGACGGATCTCACGGCTCGGAAATTGAAGAGATCCTGGTGCGAGACGAAACTTCTCGAAATCAAGCGGCGGACTTTTTGCCGAAAGGTTCAAGAGGGTCCCGTCGTAACAAAGCGGAATAATGCGGCGAGCCTTATGATCCGGTTACCGGAATGAGCGTTTTGTTCACTCCGGTGGCGGTGAGATGACGGGCAGCGTCGAGACGGAGATCGTTGCGACATCCTCGATGAAAAGGAGCAGATAATGGGCAAACTCTTGTGGCAACCATCAGAGCAAAGAATCAAGGCCAGCAACATGTATCGTTTCATGAATGTGATCAATGACCGCTTCGGCCGGAATTTCACGGAATACGAGGCCCTTTACCGGTGGTCGATCGAAAACATTCCCGATTTTTGGGCCACTCTGTGGGATTTCGCCGGCGTTATCGCTTCTGCACCCTACGAGGAGGTGATCGATGATCTGAACAAGATGCCGGGGGCCAAATGGTTTAAAGGGGCCCGGCTCAACTTCGCCGAGAACCTCTTGCGCTATCGGGATGACCGGTTGGCCCTGGTCTTCAAGGGCGAGGCTCAGGAGGCCGTCTACCTGACCTATGCCGAACTCTATCGCGAGGTTTCGCGCTTAGCCAAATCTCTCAAACAGGCCGGTGTGCAAGCCGGCGACCGGGTCGTGGGATTCATGCCCAACATGCCCCAGGCGATCATTGCCATGCTGGCGGCAACGAGCGTGGGCGCCGTCTGGTCTTCCTGCTCGCCGGACTTCGGCATAAAGGGAGTTCTCGATCGCTTCGGACAGATACGGCCCAAGGTGCTCTTCACGGCCAACGGGTATTCTTTCAAAGGCAAACAGCTCGACTCGCTGGAGCGGATCGGCACCATCCTGAAACAGCTTCCGTCCATCGAAAGAGTCGTCGTGGCTCCCTACACGCAGGTGGATCCTGACATCAGCGGCGTGCCCAATGCGGTGATGTACAGCGATTTCATCGCCCCGGATACAGGTCCCGACATCGAATTCGAACAGCTGCCGTTCGACCATCCATTGTACATCATGTATTCTTCGGGCACCACCGGTTTGCCCAAGTGCATGGTCCAGTGCGCCGGCGGCATTTTGATCCATCATCTGAAGGAGTTGATGCTGCACACGGACCTGAAGAGAGAAGACAGAATTTTTTACTTCACCACCTGCGGCTGGATGATGTGGAATTGGTTGACCAGTTCTTTGGCCGTTGGGGCCACCGTGGTGCTCTTTGACGGCAACCCGTTTCACCCCCATCCCGGTGCGCTGTGGGAGATGGCCCAGAACGAAAA
>JBATHN010000970.1:0-4556 GCA_049666885.1 Desulfobacterales bacterium | reverse complement strand
GTCCAAGGTAAGGACGTCAATGTGGATTTTTTCTTCTGCCATGATCCGAACCCTCCTTTATTTTAATTGTTTACCAGGACTCCGGATATTTGGCGTAATATTGGTCATACCAATCCCTGGCTTCGATGGCTTGATCCATATGTTCCACCGGAACATCGTAGGGCATGTCTCACCCAGGCGCGAAGGTGTATCCGTCCTGACCTCCTGCAGCCAGGCTCACGATGGCATCCTCTCTCGAGGAAAGCAAACCGAGACTCAGAGCCAACGTCAGTTTTAAGTTGCCGCCGAACCCGACGCCGTATTTGCGGGCCAGGTCACGAACAAAGACGAGGTTCAACTGCTCATCGATGGCAAAGCCGTGGGTGCCGATTTTGCAGACGTCTTCCATAACTTTAGTGCAGTCACCACAGATAAAAAACGACGAGGTTTTTCCGGCATCATGGATCGCCTTGATGGCGGCCTGACAATTCGGCGTAACGTATTCTTTAAACGTTTCGGATTTGATCTGGGAAGCCACAGGGTCGACGATTGCGACGATATCGCAACCCATGTCGGAGTAAAACTTGGCGGCAACGGCACCGACCTCACCCGCAAACTTTAAAACTTCGTGAGCAAATTCCTTTTTCTTGTAGACATCCGTAAAGATGCGCACGCCTGCCAGATGGGAGGCCAGCGTCAGGGGGCCGCAGAAAAGTCCCATCAGCACGCAATCGAGTTCGTCAAGTTGAGGCTTGGCGATTTTGGCGGCTTCAAATAATATCGGCCACCGTCCGGAGTCTTTCGTGGGCATTTTAAGACCGGCCTGCTCCGGCGTTTTGTCCGAACAGGGATGATTGGTAACCGAAGGAACATTGTCGCCCCACCACTTGAGATCACAGCCTACCGAATTGGCTTCGACCGACAGGTCGAAGACCAACGGAATACCGTCGGCTTTGTACCGTTTGGCAGCGTTGACAACCCCTTTTGCCAATAGTGCGGGATCCTTGAGCATCTTATCCGCCGGTTCATTGATCAAAAATGCACAATGAACTCCAGCGTAGGGTACCCATGGGGCTTTTGGCGTTCTTTTACCCCGATAGGCATCAATCAGCATTTGTTTGGCCATGAGGAGTCTCCTTTCTAGTTGTTGTCAGTTAACGCTCGCACCGTCCTAAACACCATACTTCCCTCTGGTCTTCACCTCCCTTCCATGGAATAGTTTGTTGTCGGAAAAAACACTGTTGGGCCGACTTCCTGATCAGACGACTTCGACGTTATCTCTTACAAAAAAATAACCGGAGATCTTCTGTTTCGTCAGTCCGTGGTCATCATTCCAGCAGAATGATCCCGTAATAATTGAAGGTCGCACCAGTATCGGTCGCGACTTTCGAGGTGGTGCCCAAATTCTTCAGAGTTCCAATGACATCGATTGAAAAGGATTCAACCGATGGCCTTTTTTCCTGAGGGAACCGGCAGTCTTCGGGATAGGCACATTCCTTGCAAAGTGCACAGCATTCTCCGACCAGGCTGAAGGCCTTGTAGTAGCCCTCCAGAAACAACATTCGCTCCATACCGATCGTGCCCTTCCAGCACCTGACCTGCATGCCGCGTTTGCGCCCGTTGTTCCGGTAAAAATCGGAACAATTCGTGGTTCCAATCAGAAGAAGGGCAGTTGTGTATTCATCGATGATCTTGCGAACCCTTTCCGGATTAGGTGTGGCCGGCGGGCAGCACCAGTTGGTGTTGTACTTGTTGCAGCCATAGCGACATTTTAAATGCACCCATTCGGCCACGATGATTCTGTCGACGCTGAATGGAAAAACGGCACTCAGGCCGTATTCTATCCCTTTTGCGAGCAGGCGCATCAGCAAATCATGCGAGATGCCTTCATTGGTCCTGAATGGTACGACGTTTGGTGTTTTCATGACCTTAGTCCATTCCGCGACCTTCTTCTTCATTTGTCTCATTCTTGAACTTGATGCGGACTTCCCTGGGAAGCGCCATATCCAGAGCGACCTCCACCGCTTTAAGAACGGCTGCGGGAATCGCGCAGGAAGGATGGCAGCCCGCTTTTT
Source organism: Desulfobacterales bacterium (assembly GCA_049666885.1). GTDB lineage: Bacteria > Desulfobacterota > Desulfobacteria > Desulfobacterales > SG8-13 > JARFQH01. The sequence goes on along the minus strand of JBATHN010000970.1, from coordinate 2,502 downwards.
CGGCTGCGATGTAAACAGGGTTACGGGTCAACGGCATGAAAAGTTCTTTCAGGGACATCTCGGTCAAACAGGTCGACAGTCGCTGGATCTGCTTGCATTCAGAACCGTTGATTTCTACCGTTACAGTTCGATTACCCGATTTCTGCGCCTTGATCTTACAAGGGAAGCCGCATATGCCAGGTTCGGCTGTCACATATGCGATTGGATTTGTTTTAGAAGGCTTACTGCTCATGTTGACTATCTTGATTGCAGGAGTTTTTTTTCTCAATCACATCCGACCCTGAACCGGTATTCCAAAAATCACTTCAACTCATTTCCAAAGTTTTTCTGGTTCCGTGCCGCCAGAAGGAACAAAATGCGGTGCTCTCCTCACAGCCAATAGCGATTTAAAGAAGGGACCTCTGAGACTGGGATGACGCCGAGGTCCCGATTGTTCTATTGGTCGAGAACCTCGTCCGCTACGATACCTCTCAGATGGGGGAATGCATCTGTCATGTGCGGCAGCTGCATGGCGCCCATGAATTCCTGCTGGAAGTTCGGTTCCACCGTCAACTCGATGTATTCCACGTTGCGCGAACACCAGTTGGCTTCCACACGCTTCTTCACATTTAACAAGGCCGCTCGGCAGCCGTCACCGGCCGCATTTCCCACACTCTGGATCATCTCGATCTCACAATCGGGAAAAAGTCCCATGATCAGTGCCTTGGTGCGGTCGACGTGGGTACCGAAAGCTCCGGCGATCTTAACCTTGTCAACTTTTTCGAGGTTCATGCGCTTGACCATCAGCTTGCAGCCGGCATACAGAGCACCCTTGGCCAGCTGAATCTGCCGGATGTCTTTCTGCGTGATGACGATATCCTTGTCAATGCTGGACTCTTCCGCCCAGGCCAGCACGAACTCGGGCTGATTGGTGTCTGGGTTTTTCCTGAACCGCGGACAGTCTTTGAGGTCTTTTTTGTTGAACACGCCGCTCTTGGTGATGACACCGCTCCGATACAGTTCAGCCAGCACGTCCAAGATACCCGAGCCGCAGATGCCCTTGGCTTTCATTTCCTTTGGTTTGGAGTATTTCCGCCAGGCGTCGCGTCCGATGACCTTGTAGTCGACTTCCTTGGTCTCGGGATCGATTTCGATGCGCTCGATGGCACCCGGAGCTGCCCGCATGCCGAAGGACAGTTGGGCGCCTTCAAGAGCCGGACCCGTGGCGCAGGATGATGAGATGAGCTTGTGACGGTTGCCCAGAACCAATTCTCCGTTGGTACCGATATCGATGATCAACTGGTTTTCTTCGTGCTTGTAAGGCTCTTCGGCGATCAACACCCCCACGTTGTCGGCGCCCACGAAACCGGCTTCAATGGGCAGAACGAACATGTAGGCCGACGGGTTGATGTTCACGCACAGATCACGGGCTTTGATGTCCATGCTGTGATGGATGACCGGCGGAAAGGGTGCCATTCCCACAAACTCGGGATTCAGTCCCAGTAAAATGTGGTGCATGGCCGTGTTGAATCCGATGGTGATGTCCTCGATGTCCTCTCGGTTCAGCCGCAGATAGGTTTTACCTTCCACGGGAACTTCCACGAATTCGTCCGGACCTTCCTCTCCCTTTTTCTTCTTCTTTTTCTTCTTGGGGGGGTACGTATTGGCCACTGCCTGATCGATGAGATCGTTCAGTCCTTCGATAATGTCATCGCTCATGCGTTTGAGCCCGTCCGGCGTGGTCATATGGAAGGTAATGCGGGCCATGACATCCTCGCCGTATTTACATTGCGGGTTCATCATGGAAACAGTATCGATCACCTCCATGGTGGTCAGATCGCAGAAGTAGGCCGCGACCGTCGTGGTCCCGACATCGATGGCCATGCCGTAGGCGTGCTCGGCTTTACCCGGCCGCACGCGGATCACCTCCTTTTCGTTCCAGACGCTGACCGTTACCTTCCATTTGCCATCGCGCAGAGCCGTGGGCAGGGTGCGCAGCGTAAAGATGTCGATGGTCAGGTTGCTCAGGCCGTAATCACGTTCCAGAGCCCGGCAGATGCGTTCGAAATCTCCGGTGGGCTCTGTGAAAGCCGGCGGGTCCACTTCCACATAGTAGAGTCTTACCGCCGGGTCGTGCTCGATGTGAATATCGCGGGCGGCCTTCGAAACCACTTGTTTTCCGGCGCGAGACTCCTCCGGCACGAAAACTAAAAGATCGCCTTTAACCTGGGCCACGCAGCCGAGACGAAAACCTTTTTCGCGGCGTCCCGGCGTAATGAACTTTTCTTCTTCTTCCTGCCAGGCACTCACGTTGTCCATGCTCGAAGTGACACCGTACTTTTCGAAATGTCCCTCCTCGATTCTAATGATACACTTGCCGCAAACCTTCTTCTCTCCGCACAGGGCCTCGATGTCGACCCCCAATAGCCGCGAGGCTTCTATGAGGTTAATACCTTTGGGCACTTCACCCCTGCGCCCGGAAGGCTGAAATATCACCATCGCCTTATCAGAATCCATTCGCAC
>JBATHN010000969.1:0-3467 GCA_049666885.1 Desulfobacterales bacterium | reverse complement strand
ACTGAATGCGGAAAACCGGTTCTCCAGGTCCTTATAATTCAATGATTATCGCTACGGTAAGCTCGGAAATGAAATATATTTGGCTGATAATATTTTTCGCGGTCCTGATATGTTTTAGAATAAATCCAAAAGATTATTTCACCTGGTTTCTGGAAGTGATGCCTGCTTTAATCGGGTTTTTAATCTTTTCGGTCTAATTCAGCTCTAACAGCGACTCCAATTTTTTCTAGCGTATACGGCTTTTTTAGGTAACTGCCGGCGCCCAGTTTCTGTGCTTCAAGGACGCGTTCGGTTTTGGCAAATCCACTGGCAATGACCGCTTTTTGCTCGGGAAAGATTTTCAGGATTTCCCTGTACGTTACCAGCCCATCAATACCGGGAGGCATGATCATGTCTAATATCATCACATCAAAAGATCTTTTTTTGACCAGCGCCACTGCCGCTTCACCGCTGGCTGCCGTGGTTACATCATAACCGAGCCGCTCCATCATTCGTTTGGCGAGATTTCTCTGTTCCGGCGCGTCATCAATTATCAATATGGACTCACCCTTCCCAAGATAATCTTCGATATAAACGGGTGAGGGTGGTTCTATTTCTGACCGTGACGCAGGATAATAGAGAACGAATGTCGTACCTGACCCTTCCTCGGTAATGATATCGATAAAGCCGTCATGGTCTTTGATCGTACCCCATACGATCGACATCCCCAGGCCCGTGCCACTACGTCCCAATGCCTTTTTCGTGTAAAACGGTTCAAAAATTTTATCCAGGTCGGATGGGAGCATTCCAATACCCGTATCGGTTACTTCCAGGATAGCATATTCGCCTTCGGGGATAATCTCAAAGCCGGTGTATGGCTTGTCAATATAGCAGTCTCTGGTGGCGATGGTGATCCTGCCGCCTGCGGGCATTGCATCGGCGGCATTGGCCACCAGATTCGTCACCGCCTTGGAAATATGCGAGTAAGAACCCACTACGTTCAAAATGCCTTCGGTAAGGTTCATTTCAACTTTGAGATCGTGTTGATCGCCGATTATTTTTCTGTATTCCGGCGAGGTGATGAAATCGTTCACGATTTGATTGAGGTTGATGACCTTCTTGGCCGCCACGCTCCGGCGGGCCAGGGCTAATAAATCCTGAACGATTTCGGCGGCCTTTTCGCCTGATTTTTTAATCGTCAGAAGCGGTTCCCGAAGTGAGCTGTCTTCTTCGATGTCGTGCAAAAGCAGATCCGGATAACTGACTATACCGCTCAGAATATTATTCAGATCGTGGGCTACACCACCGGCCAAAGTCCCTAAAGATTCAAGTTTTTTAGCGCTCTGAAGCTTGACTTCAAGAACTTTTTTCTCTTCTTCCGCTTTTTTTATGGCAGTCAGATCATGAACGACTGTCATGGCCTTTATGGGTGCGCCATTATCAAAAAAGAATTTGGAATTCGTTATCACGGACAGTTTCCGTCCATTTTTACCTCGGATTTTATATTCGGCAGGTGGTGGATCCTCCTGGCCGTAAAAGACATTTTCAAAGAGTTCTTTGGCCTTATCCCTGCTCTCTTCGTTCAACAGGTCAAAAAGACCCATGTGTAAAAGCTCATATTCGGTATAGCCGGTGTATTTGCTCATCACGTCGTTGACACTGATGAACTTAAACGTCTTCAGATTAAATTCGAATATTCCCGCCGGTGCATATTTTACGATTTCCTTGTACTTTTCCTCACTTTCTTTAAGAGCCTTTTCATAATTGACTCGTTGGGTAACATCCCTGGCTGCACCCTGAACCGCCTTGGGATGGCCGTTTTCATCCAGAATGAGCCGGTTGCGGTATTCTAGGATGACCGCCTGACCTGACTGGGTGAAGGCTTTCAAGTACCCTTCATCCGAGCCGTTAGCGATAATTCGCGCTATGTATGCGTCGAAATTGGGTTTATGTCGTTCGGGTATCAATTCGCGGATATTCACGCTTTCATGGTCTTCCCGTTGCCAACCATATTCTTTCTTGAACGGAAGATTCGTTTCCAACAGATTCCCGTCCAGATCATGAATGCAAAGCAGATCCGAGCCATTTTCAAAAAGATTGCGGTATTTTTTTTCACTTTCGGCAATTTTCTCTTCGGCCTTCTTACGTTCGGAGATATCCCGGGTAACGCCCATAATGGCAGTTGGCGCTCCGCTTCGATCGCGGACAAAAGACACGATGGCTTCAGCCCAGGCGTAGCCTCCTCCTTTAATCGACTGCTCGATCTCTATTCTTCTTGAGCGCTGCGGATCGACGCCGCGCTTGTTTTCATTGGCCAGTTCCGCTTCAAGGATTTCCAATACCTTCGCAAGAGACCCAGGGGAAAGTGTCTGTTCTAGTTTCAGCGCTTTGGCCTCTTCCGGAGTAAATCCCCTGTTTATCTCTACCGAAGGGCTGATGTAAACGAATTTCTGAGTCTTAAGATCCATGATCCAAATGATGTCGGATACGTTCTCTGCCAGGATGCGATATTTACGTTCCGATTCAATCAATTTGGCTTTTTGGGATTCCAGCGCCTGCTTTGACTCGATGAGTTGCTGATTCGTCTTCTCAAGCTCGGTAGCCAGACGTCTAACGTCATCGTATTTGGACTGGATCAACTTGTTGGCCTGCACCAAGTCTTCAATGGCCTGTTGGTTGTATTTCCGTCCGAGAAAAAACCGTTTTATAAACTTTACCTTGTTCGGCATCCAACGAACATGGTAAAAACAGCCTTCGCATCCCTGAGGCGGTCTGTCCGGCCAAACGCGGGGGCCATATTTTTCATGCGCCACCTGACACCTGATTTCTTCAACCTCAGCAATGGGAAAACCGAACACCGTCGGTATGGCTGCAAGGACGCCACGGGTGTAATCACAGTCAAACCGGGTTTTCTGGGCACTGTCATGATAGCGGTCTTCCAAAACAACCCATGAATCGCCGATTTCGTGGATGAACACACTGCCGTTTAATTTGAGGAATCGATTGTATTTGGGGGCCTGCGCATAAATGAGCTTCGGACTGCCGATAAGCCGGACGATACGATCCAAGATTCCCAAGGATTGAAAACGCTCTGATGCTAACGTCATATGATAAACGGCATTATTATCTTCTAGCAGGTCAATCATTCGCTGATAAAGTGCCTGCAGGAGCTGATGAGAGACCCAATTGTTGGTGTCAGACAGATAGTCTGCATCCAGCGGCAACCCATCCAGCAGGTTGCCCAGAGTGCCATTGTTGTTCTCCTGCACATACATGAGCAGCGTACGGGTGACCCGGCAGCTTATTTCTTTGGTCATTTCAGGATGGGTGTTTTTGTTCATTGGTCTTTTAGGGCATGCACTCAACTAATTTAGGATAATTGACTGAACTACTGGTCTTGATCGCCATGACGATAAAGTAGCATATTTTAATATATCGGTGGTGGCGTCAAGTAATAAACCAATCTTGTCAAGAATTCGAAATATCAT
>JBATHN010000968.1:0-2052 GCA_049666885.1 Desulfobacterales bacterium | reverse complement strand
GCGCTCTTGCCTCTCGCGGCGTCCGCAGGGCGGGTGGCAACAACATTATAGCGGCCCTCATAGGACCAGGGAACTGGGGCAAACCCCGGCTGCGAAGAGAGACTCCCCGGATCGATCGCGATGCGCGCCGGTGCATAGCCGAGCCGGTTTAATTCGTTTTCCATCACCTTGAGAACCGGCGCCTCGCTGCCCAAAGTGCTGCCCTGGGCAATGAGGCGCGAGGTGAATGCAACGATTTCCGCTGACAGCGCCTCCACAGCGTTAACCAGCTTTTCTTCACGGATGTCCATGAGCGTTTCCTTTCTACCGCCGCATCGCGGATCGAAAACCGGAGAAACATCTCCTATCATTAATCTAAGGGATGAAGGAGACGTTCAATGTTGATTTTTTTCTAGGTCGAATTCTCTTTGTATCGATTCAGAAAAAGATGTCCGTGCCGGCGGTGGTCCCGTTGAAAGCGGGATTGAAACGCACCGCATAGCCGGTCAGAAGCCGGCGCATAACAGATGCGATCGGAACGCTGCCCGTGCGCAGAAGCAGATGCACGTGGTTGGTCATCAAGGCCAAGCATATCAGGGTGTAACCGTCACTTGCAGCAGACTCGAGAGCCTCTCGATAAAATCTTCCCGGTCCGTTCTTTTAAATATCGCTTTGCCTTCGATCCCTCGAATGACGAGGTGATGCAAGGCGCCGGGGGCATCTATGCGAGCTCTGCGAAGCATGTGATTCAAATACGGTATCCCCCATAGGTTGTCAACATTGAAACGACCTATCTTCTCATAGGCTGTCAACATCGAAAAAACGGCCATATATTCCCTACATTCCGCTAAATATAAAGCCTTTTTCACTATCTAATTTGCATATCGGACTTTCTGGTTTTATATTGTAAAAATAGATAACTGCAGACTCATAAATTATATCCTTAAATTTAACGGCTGGACTAAGGAAGAAGGTATGGCAATTCAAGTTGTTATTAAAAGAAAAGTCAAACAGGGTCAGCAGGCGAAAGAATTGGTTCCTCTTATTTTACAGATGAGAGTTCGTGCCATGAATCAACCAGGCCATATTTCAGGAGAAACTTTATGCGACATAGAACATCCCGGAGAGTGCTTAGTTATCAGCAGATGGGAAACAGTTGAAGACTGGAATAAATGGGCCTACAGTCAAGAAAGAGCCAGGATTGATGGAAAAATTGAAACCCTAACCGGGGGAAAATCAGAATATCATATTTATTCACCAATGGTGCCTCAAACAATCGCTGAAAAAACGACACACAGACAGGCTGAGTGTATTACGAACTGTTAGCGAAATATCGGATAAAACAAGTTTATGCCACCTGTGTTTATTCAATTTTAAAACCTAGAATTTCCGGTTTTGCCAATTGGTCAAATAAAACTCGGAGGTTTAAAATGCTCAATAAACAGCAAACGCTATTTGAACGAGTCGGTGGCGAACAAACTGTAAAAGAACTTATCCACGAATTTTATGATCGCGTCGTTGCCGATCCAGAACTAAAGCCGTTTTTTAAAAACACCTCCATGGACAAGCTCCGCCGAATGCAGCATGAGTTCTTTAGCGCAGCGCTGGATGGCCCTATCACTTACACTGGTAGACCTCTTAGTTATGTCCACCATGGAAGAGGCATTACCAAGCATCATTTTGCTCTGTATGTCGCCCATCTAATCGATACCCTTCGAGATCATGGGATCAATGACCAGGATGTGAATGATCTCATCGGTCGGATCAACACATATGCAAACGAAATCACTGGTGACGTCGGATCGGCGGGATAAAAATCAATGCATCTTGAGATTTGGTGCGATGAATTTTGGTGTAGAGGAACTGCTTGTCATAGAGCACGACTCTATGAATGATAAGGAGACTGGAGGAAGTTGGTATGAGGTGGTGATGATAATAAAAAGCAGGTAAGCGTTCACAGGGCACCGCATCTGCTTTGTTGTCGGGCACTTGAAGTACAAAAGTACGTCAGCGCACCCGACGCCTTGCATCTGCGGCACCCTGTAAACGCTTACTATTAGGTTGTTTGAAGCG
>JBATHN010000967.1:0-4418 GCA_049666885.1 Desulfobacterales bacterium | reverse complement strand
CGCTTCAAACAACCTAATAGTAAGCGTTTACAGGGTGCCGCAGATGCAAGGCGTCGGGTGCGCTGACGTACTTTTGTACTTCAAGTGCCCGACAACAAAGCAGATGCGGTGCCCTGTGAACGCTTACGAAAAATTTATTTTGCCGTTCGCCTTCCGCCGTACGCCCTTCCTTTATACCTTAATCCCTTTACCTTACACCTTAAAACCGTATCCCTTACAAAATGAAACGACTCAGATCTTCATCGTCTTTGACTCCTTTCAACCGATTGACGACATAATCATGCGTGATGACAATGCGTTTTTCGATCTGATCGGGTGCATCGAACAAAATGTCTTCCAGCAGGTATTCGAGAATGGTGTGCAAGCGCCGTGCACCGATGTTTTCGGTGTTGCTGTTGACCTCCTCGGCAATCTTGGCGATCTCCCGGACCGCATCATCGTCGAAGACAATTTCCACCCCCTCGGTCCTTAGTAATTCCAGGTACTGAAGCAGCAGTGCGTTTTTCGGTTCGGTCAGTATTCTGTAAAATTCCTCGTGCCCCAGGGAATCGAGCTCGACCCGGATCGGAAAGCGGCCCTGCAGTTCGGGAATCAGATCTGAGGGTTTGGTTGCGTGAAACGCTCCCGAGGCGATGAAAAGAACATGGTCGGTTTTTACTGGGCCGTATTTGGTCGTCACTGTACTGCCCTCGACGATCGGCAGCAGATCCCGCTGCACGCCTTCCCGCGAGACGTCGGGCCCTTGACCGCTGTTGCGCCCGGCGATTTTGTCGATCTCGTCCAGGAAGATGATGCCGGATTGTTCGACCTTTTCGATGGCAACCCGCACCACCTTTTCCATGTCGATCAGGCTCTGGGCTTCCTCCTGGGTCAGGATTTTCATGGCCTCCGCAACCTTGGCTTTGCGCCGCTTGGTTCCCTTGGGCAGCAACCCACCGAGCATGTCCCTGAAATTGATGCCCATTTCCTCCATGCCGATGTTTGAAAATATTTCAACCATCGGCATCGAGCGGTCGGCCACATCCAGATCGACATAGCGGTCGTTGAGCCGGCCGTCACGCAGCATCCGGCGCAGCTTCTCGCGCGTGGGCGACACCTTGTCGGCCACCGTGAGCGCCGTAATCTCCTGGGGTCCCGGCGCAGCGGTTCCGGGGTTGGCCTCGGGCTGTCCGCCACGGGGAAGCAGCAGATCGAGCATGCGCTCCTCGGCGTTCTGTCTGGCCTTCGCCTGCACCCGTTCGCTCTCTTCGGACTTTCCCTTGGTGACGGTCACTTCCACCAGGTCCCGCACCATCGATTCGACATCCCGTCCGACATAACCGACTTCGGTGAACTTGGAGGCCTCCACCTTGGTAAAGGGCGAATCGGTAAACCGGGACAAGCGTCTTGAAATCTCGGTTTTACCGACCCCCGTCGGGCCGATCAATATAATGTTCTTGGGTGCGATTTCGTCTCTGAGATCGTCAGGCACCTGCTGCCGGCGCCAGCGGTTCCGCAGGGCAATCGCCATTGAGCGCTTGGCCTTGTCCTGCCCGATAATGTATTTGTCGAGTTCTGCAACGATCTCGGACGGTTTGAGATGAATCATGGTGTCACCTGCCAAAAAACGTTTCACGGCCGGGCCAGACACAGTGTTTAGTCACATAAAGTGTCTAATCCATTGTCACCCGCTGCTCGATATTTCAGGCGTGGGTACATAACAATGACCACCGGCAGCGTTGGTTTAGGTTTCAAATTTCAGGGCTTGCCCGCCCGCTTAAAATAATGCCAAATACCAAAATACAAGCACCAAAATACGATTAAATTCCAATTTACAATATCCAAACCTCAAAGCTCAAGGTACTCGAGACACTTCAAAAATGACAGGACACTAGAGCTCCTCGACCGTTATCTGTTGATTCGTGTAGATGCAGAGGGAGGCGGCAATCGTCATCGCCTCTTCCGCGATCCTGCGGGCTTCCAAATCGGTGTTGTTAACCAGAGCGGTGGCGGCGGCCTGGGCGGCGACGCCGCCGGAACCGATGCCAATCAAACCGTCGTCAGGCTCGATCACGTCCCCGTTACCCGAGATGAGGAACATTCGGTTGTCGTCTACGGCAACCATCACGGCCTCCAGGCGCCGGAGGTATTTGTCGGTGCGCCAGTCACGGGCAAGCTCCACCGCGGCACGCATCAGGTTGCCGTTGTAGCGTTCCAATTTGGCTTCGAGCTGCTCGGAGAGGTTCAGGGCATCGGCCGCCGTACCGGCAAAACCGACGATGATCTTGTCATTGTAAATCCGCCTGACTTTGCGGGCATGATGCTTGATGATAGAACTCTGCAGCGTTACCTGCCCGTCTCCGGCAATCACCGTGTGCCCCTTGTGTCGGATGGCCAGAATTGTGGTCCCGCGTGTTTTCATGGTTCACCTTCCCCGGCAATTCACCGGGATTCGTCGTGCCCCGGGTTTTTGCGTATGCCCGACCTGGCACCGGTACTGTATCGCCGTCTATTTTCTCGGATGGGCCTTGTCATAGGTCGCCATCAATCTGTCAATGCTGACGTGAGTGTACTTCTGTGTGGTCGACAGGCTCTTGTGGCCCAGCAGTTCCTGGACCGCCCGCAGGTCGGCTCCCGCATCGAGCATGTGCGTCGCAAAAGTATGGCGTAGAACATGCGGGGAAACCGGCACCATCAGACTGCACGCCCGGACGAGCTTGTCCAGGATGCGGGCGATGGAACGCGAACTCAATCGTCCCTTGTACTTGTTCAGGAACATCGGACCGTCCGATTCGGCCGGCACATCGGCTTCAGCCTCCAAGCGCCGACGGTAGGCGGTGATCGCCTTGAGTGCCTTTTTGCCGATCGGAACGATTCTCTCCTTAGATCCTTTACCGAAAACACGCACCATCCCGGTGCTGTGGTCGACGGCAAACACATTGAGACCCGCGACTTCGGAAACTCGCAGTCCGCAAGAGTAGAACGTTTCGAAAATGGCGCGGTTGCGCAGACCCGGCAGGTCGTCGGTCTGAATCGAATCGAGCAACCGGAAAATCTCGTCCACCACAAGGTAGCGCGGGATCGGATGGTCCTGTTTCGGTGTCAGGATCATATCCGTCGGGTTGCTTTCTATGATCCCCTGTTTCAAGAGGTGGCGAAAAAATGACCTTAGCGCCGAGAGCTTCCGGCCGATCGTGGTTTTCTTGTTATGGCGGTGGAGCAGCCCGAGATATTTTCGGACCGTCAAAGGATCCACCTTGGGCAAAGGATGAGACAAACCCGCTTGCGATTGCAATCGGGTGCCGTCGTCGCTTGTTTCTATAACAAATTCAAAGAACTCCTGGAGGTCGTTGCGGTAGGCCCGAGCCGTGTTGGCCGCGTATCCCTTTTCGGCCAGCAGAATATCGATAAAGGATTTGATCAACTCTTCGACCGAACGTATTTCCATTGGCTAAAAGGCAATCAGGTTTTCCAGTTCCTGCCAGTCGCCAACCTCGACAAACGGGTGGCTTTCGCGGTTCCAGGGCTGCCGGTAGAGCACCGGCTCTATGCCTGCCTCCTTCAGGTGGTAACAGGTTTCCAGCCGGTCTTCGACGAAAAAGCGGATGCCGCTTTCGAGGAGCACCTTGGCTTTGCCTTCGAACGTACCTGTGGCCACCACCTGAACGGTCTCCGGTGCCATCCGCACCAAATCGCACATCCACTTCGGGATGGGCCCTGGGTGCGGCCGTGCGGTAACGAAAAGCAGTGGATTGCGGTAGCCGGCGATACGGGACAGCACCGGGCCGGAACCGCTGATGGCCTGCAGCGGCGACGCATATTCGCCCGCCATGATCCGGTTGAGAATGACGCCGATCAGGACGGGGTCCATGTCGAGACAATCCGCCAGGGAATAAGAGGTCATGTCCTCGTAGCAGACGTCGTTGACTTGGTATTCCTTGCGGGCAATATCGAGAAAGAGCGCCATGGTGTCGGCAATCACACCGTCGATGTCAAAAGCCACTAATGTCGGATCGATCATAACGCGTCTTTCCACTCATCAGGAAGCACTGTGCGTTTTTTTCTTCAACCGCGAAATGCGCCGCCGGTAAATGGTGGCCATTTTCTTGTCGCTGGCCTCGAGTGCCGCCTGACGCTGAACCTTCAGGGCTTTGATTTTCTGCTTCAGCTGGCGAACATCACCGCTCTTCTTCTTGCCGGGTTTGTCATCGACGATTCCCCGTTCCTTTTTGATGGCCGCGAGCAGTTCTTCCTTGTTCATTCCATGAACGCCGGTAATGCCCGAGATCGTCTTGGCAATCTCGCGCATCTCTTTGGCCGTCATCTTTTCCAAGGGCTTTTCCTTTTCCGCCTTCTTCTTTGCTGCCATGATCCGCTGTCGCTCCTTTCTCCTCCTGTCTATAAAGAACAAAGCGGAAGCCGCAGAGCCTCCGCCACAG
>JBATHN010000966.1:0-1720 GCA_049666885.1 Desulfobacterales bacterium | reverse complement strand
GGCAGCGCGCAAGAAGCGGTCAGCCGGGGAGTAAATCGCCCGGGGCCGCTGGCAATCGGTTTTTTAATAGATCGGGCAATCGATTTGAGCATGCCGTAAAAAACCCATTCATGAAACGGATACAGAAAATACCAGTACAAAATACCCCCCAACCCCTGCGGTAAAAACCGCGACAGCATCTGCAACTCCGTTTGATTATCCCCTATCGGTGTCAACCGGAACTCCAGCAGGGCTTCACCCGGTGTTTTCATTTCGGCCAGAAGCAACAACTGCTGCGGTGGGTCGACTTTCAAGACCCGCCAGAAATCCAATGCATCGCCCACCATCAGTTCGGATGGGTGGCGCCGCCCTCTTCGCAAACCGGCACCTCCGACGAGGCGATCGATGAGGCCGCGCAGGCGCCAAAGCGCATCCAGGTGATACCATCCGGTTCTTCCGCCGATCCTGCTGATCGGACCCCAGATGTCTTCAGCCGTTGCCCGGATGCGCACCCGATAACCACAGCTCAATATCGTACCGCCGGCCCACTGTGCATCCCCGCAATGGGCCCATTCGGGCTCAAGCATCGCCCCGGCATCCATCCAGCAGGTATCGACCTGTTCCTGTTGCACTTTGTCCAACGCCGTGCGTATCGCATCACGGCAGCTGAGCAGCTCTTGAGGGATAATGGATAGAATTCGATTCTCGGTACAGACGGCCTCGCTGGTCAGCCCCTCAGTCAACGGCAGAGCGATCGAGGTCGGCACGGGGCTGATGAAATTGATCCAATAGGCGCTCAGAGTCGGTGTCAGTACCGGCACCGGCAGGACGAGGCGTTTTCGGAGTCCTGCCTCCTGCGCATAGATGTCCAGGAGATTGCGGTAGGTGAGAACGTCCGGACCGCCGATGTCGTAGGTTTGCCCGGTCGTTTCATCCTGGGAGAGACATCCGACCAGGTATCCGATGACGTTTCGAATGGCAATGGGCTGATTGAGGGACTGAACCCACCGCGGGGTAATCATCACCGGCAGGTGCTCCACAAGATACCTCAGAATTTCGAACGATGCACTGCCGGACCCCAATATCATCGGCGCCCGCAAATCAGTCGTCGGCACCGGACCTGACTGGAGAATCTTTGCGACCTCGATGCGCGATAGAAGGTGTTTGCTCAGTGCGCCCTGCTTTGCTTCGGCTAACCCACCCAGGTAGATGATTCTCTCCAGGCCGGCCGTGGCCGACGCCTTGACCATATTGTGGGCCGCCTGGCGGTCGGCTTCGACAAACTTTTCTTTCTGGGCAATCATGGAGTGGACCAGGTAGTAAGCCGCCCAACACCCCATCGCGGCTTTTGTAAGGGATTCGAGATCCAAAACATCCCCCTGCACCAGTTCGACCCTTTCATGACGCGCCCACGGTCGGCAGCCCAATTTTTCTATGTTTCTGCCCATCGCGCGCACCCGATATCCGGCTTCGAGCAAGGCCGGAACCAGTCTTCCGCCGACATACCCCGTCGCACCGGCGATGAGAATCGGTTTTTCCTTCTGAATTTTGGTCATTGTGATCTGCTTGTTATTTGTTATTTGCGATTTGGAATTTTTCACCGAAAATTAACAGTTTCCTCTTCGATCAAACTGTATACCTGCAACCAGGGGTAGGGCTCATATAAGATGATCCGACTATATCGCTTCAAATCTATAACCGTTCACATGGTTGCAAAGTCCGATGCGCTTCAAGCCACCTC
>JBATHN010000965.1:0-2737 GCA_049666885.1 Desulfobacterales bacterium | reverse complement strand
GGCTACTCCCATCCCGGGCCTCGATTGATTCCGATTTAAACCCGCTTGTGTAACAGCTCCAATACTCTTTGTTGATCATTTCCAATATCGGATCGGGATACATCATCAATCAAAATCGGATAGCTATATCCGGTTTCCTGGACCAAAAGGCCACCGAATGCATCCGCGATTCTGTAAATATCGTAATGCTCAAGTTCGTCAAACCAGGTGGTATTTTCTGGTGTAAACTCAAAATTGACTGTTTCCAGTCTGCCTTTTAACGTATTGTATATGGTGATATTTTTCACTTGGGGCTCCTTTTCAACGTCTCCTTTAACCGGTAACTATCCCAGCTACAGTTGATCACATGGGCCTTATGCGTTACACGATCCAGCAGCGCTGCGGTCATGCTGGGGTCGCCAAATATTTGGGTCCAATCTCCAAAACCCATATTGGTGGTTATGATGACCGGTTTTCTTTCGTGGCGTTCAGCCAATATTTGGAAGATCAGCTGGGCGCCTTCCTTGGAAAAAGGAACATATCCCAATTCGTCGATGATGAGCAGTCCGTAACCGGCGTATCGTTTGACCGCCCGCCCTAAAACTTTTTCATCTCTGGCTTCAATGAGTTCATTGGCAAGACCGCAGCCGGTGACAAAGCGCGTCCGGATTGCATGTTTGCAGGCTTCCATGCCTAAAGCGGTGGCCAGGTGTGTTTTACCGGTACCGCTTTTACCTACAAAAACGATGTTGCGGTTTTTTTTAACGTAATCACATTCTGAAAGTTCCTTCATGAGTCGAACGTCCAACTCCGGCGCTGCATCAAACTTGAAGGTCTCCATCGGTTTTAAAATAGGAAATTTGGCTTCCCGTAGCCTTCTTTTACGGCCATTCTCCTGCCGGGCCTGGACTTCAGCCTCGCTTAAATTTAAAAGAAATTCCTCATAACTCAGCTTCTCCTGCTTGGCCTGGCGGATCAGAGCCTCCAGGTTGCGGATCATCGTGGACAGTCTCAATTTTTTGAGATTCTCAATTAAGAGTGCTTTCATCCCCGCATTCATCGGGCACCTCCGATCAGTCCGTAAACGGACACATCTGGAGGCGGCAGGCTTTGCCAGTTATCCAGGGCTGAAAAGCATTGCCCATCGTCGCTGTGTTTATGGATTAAAATATGCTCGACGGCCTCACTGGAGCCTGCACCCGATGATAGTGCCGTCTCCACCGCCGAGGCGATATCGCCGGCAGCATGGTCTTTGTAAAGCATTAAAACCGATACGAAGTCCTTGATGCCTTTGGTGTCGCCTTGCTTTTGGCAAAATTTTTCCAAAAGCTCTTCAAGGCAATGGGGCCAGTTCGGACGCCATTGCCTTATGACGCGTGCCGATTCAAATGCCTGGGGCCGCTGGGCTATGAGCTCAAGATAATGCTCCGGTAAAAGACTCCATTTATTATTGCCGTAAAGCCGATCATGCGATGCAATCTTTTTGCTTCCGTAAAATACCTCGATACGATCGACATGCAAAACAGCGTTGACTTTAAAATAAGCATAGGATGACGGCACCGAATACCGATTCTTGTCCACCACAACCGTAGCGTATTTATCCACTTTAGCGCCGGCGGTCTCGATGTTGCTGAAGGCAATGTCCGGAAGCGATAAAAGATATCCTTTTTCTTCTTCATAAAGCTCATTGACTGTGTGTTCTCTGCCGGCGATCCGATGGTTGCCATATGCAAGAGATGCTTGCAAAAGCTTTCTGTTCAGTTCTTCCAATGAATCGGCGACCGGAACAGGAACCATGTAATTGCGCCGGGCATAACCGACCAGGCCCTCGACACCGCCTTTTTCATGCCCTTGACCCCGATTGCAAAAGCGGGGGACAAAATTGTGATAGCCACGGAACTTGTCATAGGATTCCTGAAGCACGCGATTTTTGCCGCGCAAAATCTTTTGAACCGCTGTGGTTAAATTGTCATAGATCAGGATCGGAAAAACACCGCCGAAAAATGTAAAGCCATGAATATGACCGTCAAATAAAGCCTGCTGCCGTTCGCAGGGATAACAGCGAACAAAATGCTTGCCGGAAAATTTGGATCGCATGCAGAAGAGCTTCAGCCGGGTCTCGATGCCGCCTAAAATCGCCATGCATCGCCCCCAATCGACTTCGGCTTCAATGCCGGCTTGTGGATCTGAGGCAATAAATACCTGCGCAGAGCCG
Source organism: Desulfobacterales bacterium (assembly GCA_049666885.1). Taxonomy (GTDB): domain Bacteria; phylum Desulfobacterota; class Desulfobacteria; order Desulfobacterales; family SG8-13; genus JARFQH01. The sequence goes on along the minus strand of JBATHN010000965.1, from coordinate 543 downwards.
ACACCCAATCTCAGCTTGGCTTCTCGTACATATCGTCTGACAGTCGTCTCCGCACCTTGAAAATCATGCTCGGCTCTGAGCCTGTTAAAAACCCGAACCGCCGTATGACGCTGCTTTTTAGGCTGTTTTTTATCATCCTGCAGCCATTGGTCGATAATCTTCAGATAGGGGCCCAAAACAGGATACGGCTGGTCAATCCTTGCCTTGTAACCGCTGTATTCTCCCCGCAGCACCTTTTTAACCGTATTTTTAGAATGTCCGGTCTCCCTGACAATCTGTTTAATCCTTTTTCCATAAACCCGATGCGCTGTCCGAATGTAGCTGTACTGATCCACTTTGAGCATTCTCCTTTCTACCTCCAGTTACAGGATTGATATCTGACAATCCTCATATACCAGAGGTCCGCTCAAGGGGGTCAATTTTGGGTTGTCGTTTGGTCGTTCAGGGGGTCAATTTTAGTTTAGCGAAACCATGAATTTACCGTTTTTCATCTGCGCAGGTTTTTAAAATTCATTGCCAGGCTTCCCGAAGTAGACAAAATCC
>JBATHN010000964.1:0-4248 GCA_049666885.1 Desulfobacterales bacterium | reverse complement strand
GTCCAATTCATAAATGTGAATTTTTTTCGCTGGGCAATGCCGCACAAGGGTTTGCGGCGAGGCGTACTTTATGTACCCCGCAGCCGGAAACTCGCGGAGAACGCAGTCCGGCGTAAAAAAGGCCATTTATGGATGGACACAAGCTAATAGTAACCATTTCGTTTGTAAACCATCACACAAAGGAGAACCGATATGTTCGTAAAAGCATACGCCGCTATGGCTTCCGGAAAGCCGCTGGAACCGTTCGAATATGAACTCGGAGACATCGGAGAGGATCAGGTCGACATCGATGTGACGAGCTGCGGGATCTGTCACAGCGACCTTAGCATGCTCGACAACAATTGGGAAATAACCGAGTATCCGATCGTGCCCGGGCACGAGATCGCCGGAACGATCAGGGCGGTCGGAAAACGCGTGACCCATTTGACTCCCGGTCAGAAAGTCGGACTGGGCTGGTTTGCCCAGTCGTGCATGACCTGTCAGCAGTGCCTGTCCGGCAATCACAACCTCTGTGCCGATGCCGTCGGGACCATCGTCGGCCGACACGGCGGCTTCGCCGACAGGGTTCGCGCCCACAAGAGCTGGGTGATTCCCCTGCCCGCCGGCATTAACATCAATAAGGCCGGACCCTTGTTTTGCGGGGGTATAACCGTTTTCAACCCCATTGTGCAAAACAATGTCCGCCCCATCGACCGGGTGGCGGTGGTCGGCATCGGCGGATTGGGTCACATGGCGTTGAGGTTCCTGAAAGCCTGGGGGTGTGAAGTGACGGCTTTTTCAACGAGCCCTGAAAAGGAATCCGCCGCCCGTGATCTCGGTGCGCACCATTTCGTGAACACCACCGATTCAGGGGCACTCGCAAAGCTGGCCGGCCATTTTGACATGATCCTGGTGACGGTCAACGTGGCACTTGATTGGGATGCTTACATCGGCGCACTGAGCCCCAAGGGCAAACTGCATATCGTCGGGGCAGCCCCTTCCGTCAATGCCACCGTTTTCCCCATGATTCTCGGGCAAAGATCATTCGGCGGTTCGCCGCTGGGCAGTCCCGCCACCATGGCGTCGATGGTCGATTTTGCCGCCCGGCACGGCATAGAACCCGTTACCGAAGCGTTTCCGATGTCCAAGGTCAACGACGCTCTTGAAAAACTGCATACCGACAAGCCCGGCCATCGCATCGTGCTGGAAAATGATTTCTAAAAGACGGGCCATTGCGGAAAAGCCCGCAATCAGAACGTCTGGTTGGGATTATTGGTTGGCTAATATCTCGATTGCAACTTTTCTTCAGTCGTTATCAACGTGGATGAAAAGCAGCCGCGATGAAAACATTAGAAGAGCTCCGACAAAGGCTCGACGACCTCCACCAGGATATCGCCGAAACCAAGAAGAGGCTCCCGGCCCACTCGGTCAAGCCCCCCGTGATGATGGACCTGCTGGCCCTCGAAGACGAGTACGATGCCGTTCTGAAGCAGATCGAACGGCTGAAAAAAGAAGATCCTGAAGCGTAAACCGGCTCGAACCATCGCCGTCGTCGCGCGGCGAAGCCCCGGAGGAAGTCTCCATGAAAAAAGCGGCGATTTTCGAGACCACCCTGGAAGACTACCTGACGCAAATCGGTGATATCGATTTGTTGTCAAGGTCAGAGACGCTGGGCGCAACAGCCCGCGAAGGGGCGCTGATTCTACCGCTGTACGGGACCCCCTACCGCGTCTCGAAAGAGGGGGTCTTCGACGCGGCCGGGCAAAAGGCCAACTTCGCGGTAAGTGTCGTTCTCTGCCGCTACATCCTGCAATGCCCGGCGACGGTGCCGGAACCAGGCGGATGGGTAACCTACCGCGATTTCAGAGATGCCGCGCCGCTGACCGGCTATTTCACCGCGAATACGAACAAGGTTATCGAAACCACCTTTGCGGGCAAGCTCGCCGTGCTCAAAGACGCCTGCCGCCGCGAGGGGGGACGCTTTATCGAAGAGCCGTCATTCGAGCTTGCCGTTGTCTTCGAATTGCTGCCCCGCATCCCCGTCTATTTTCGCTTCAACGACCGCGACGACGAATTCCCCGCCCAGTCTTCGGTGCTGTTCCGGCAATCAGCAGAATACTACCTCGACATGGAATGCCTGGCCGTCGGGGGGACTTTGCTGACGGGTCTCCTGATCAACAAGTCTACAGGGGATAAGTTCTGAAAAAAACAAGGCGGATGCGAATCGTCAAACAGGACCGTTAAGTTTCATATGGGGTATACATCTGCGGAGGATAGACAATGATCATAAAACAGCTCGACGTCGGATACATGGACAACTTCTGCTACATCGTCGGCTGCGAAAGGACCCGCAAAGCCCTGGTGATCGATCCCGGCCATGAAGTCGATCGGATTGTGTCCGCGGCTGAAAAACAGGGCCTCGAAATAGAGACCATCGTCAACACTCACACCCACGGCGATCATACCGCCGGCAATGCAGAATTAAAGTCTCTGACCGGAGCGAAAATCATCATCCATGCACTCGATGCCGCTGGATATCCCACGGCCGATGTTCTTCTGAAGGATGAAAAAACCCTGCAACTAGGCGAGATCACCTTCGATGTCATTCACACTCCCGGCCACACCACCGGCGGTATTTGCCTCCATGCGCAGGGAAACCTCTTTACGGGCGACACCCTGTTTGTCGGCGACAGCGGCCGCACCGACCTTCCCGGCGGCGATCGCCCCACCTTGGGCAAATCCATCCGCCGCCTGATGCAACTGCCGGACGATACCGTCATCTGGCCGGGCCACAACTACGGCCCCACGCCGACTTCGACCATCGGTTGGGAAAAGCGAAACAATGTCAATGCCAAGGAATACGGTTACTACGTGAAAGACTGATCGGTTATTCCCGATACTTTATCGATTACATCATCTTCCAATCGGCTGCCCAGCAGTTTGACAGTATGAAGACCGCTGTCGGCAGTTAGACCGATCGAGCATTCCCCCGGGGGCTGAAACAGACAGGCGGTGAATCCCAAACGGCCGAATCAACTCGTCAGTTTCGCATTCATCGTGATCTTGGCGTTAAGAACCCGGCTGACAGGACACCCCGCCTTGGCCTTTTCGGCAGCCTTTAAAACCGCTTCTTGGGCTGCGCCCGGCGCACGCACACTGGTCTCAAGATGAACCGCTGTTATCGAAAATCCGCCCTCATCCTTCTCCAGGTTGACGGTCGCTGTCGTGTCGATTTGCTCGGGCTTGATGTCCACTTCACCCAGCATCATCGAGAGGGCCATCGAAAAGCAGCCGGCGTGCGCTGCTGCAATCAGTTCTTCGGGGTTGGTCCCGACGCCCTCCTCGAAACGCGTGTTAAATGAGTATTGCGTGTCTGACAGCACACCGCTGTTTGTCGTCAGGCGACCCTTTCCATCCTTTAGTCCGCCTTGCCATACGGCTGATGCTTTGCGCTTCATAATTGCCTCCTTTCAAAGGTTGTGTCACTCCCATGAGACCGGATGGGAATTATGACGATATAAGGTGGGCGCCGGAGCCCGGATAATCGATTTCGAGTCGCGGCTGAAACTCGCCACCAACGGGGTCAAAGCCCGGACCAGGCCCGTCTTCAAATCAGGGGGGCGGGTTTGTCCCTAATGTTGTGCCTTTCATGAGGTATCGGCTTTGGGTCCAACCTAAGACCCCATACAAGGCGACTCAGACAGTCAGCCGCTCTTATCAACCGCTCATCCGGGCTCCGGCGCATCGTTTTCATGCACCATGGCGGCCCAGGGCCATGTGCGTTTAGTTGGTTTCCGGCCATAAACCGCCCAGTGTCTCTACAAACTCTTCGTGTTATTGTCCGAAATCGATTGGACCGACAACCGTGTAACGTGCATCCGCATTCAGCTTCAGCAACGCCCCGCCGCCGGAAGAGACGCCTGTGCCGGCGATGTCGGCAATAGTCACGAAGTGGGTGACCAGGATAATCAACTCCCCCAGCACCGGCTGCTGCGAGATGAAGTCATTCAGCGCTCTGAGATTCGGTTCACGGTCCTGGGCCCGTTCGTAAAATGAATTCAATGCAGCCAACTCCTGCACCGGACCAAGGTTCAAAAGCCGGGCCGTCTCGAGACAGCGGCACCATTGGCTGGAATAGACCCGCGCCGACGTGATCCCGTTATTGCGCAGCCACACGCCGATGCTGCGGGCCTGATTCCGACCGGTATCGTCGAGATTGCGCTGCGTCGCGCAGTCGCCGATTTTGAAGTTGGGCGGATCGCCGTTTCC
>JBATHN010000963.1:0-11812 GCA_049666885.1 Desulfobacterales bacterium | reverse complement strand
CAGTTATGCCGGCATCGGTTTCATCGACGACTACATGATGCAGGTCAAAAAACGCAGTAAGGGGCTCAGCGCCCGTGGCAAACTGGCCTTGCAGACCCTCGTCGCCGTCATGGCCGGTGTTCTGGTCACCACGCGGCCTGATTTCGACACCCAGGTGACGATACCTTTTTTCAAAAACATCTCACCCAATATGGGCTGGGGCTATGTCGTTTTTGCGACCTTCGTGATCGTCGGTACGTCGAACGCCGTCAACCTCACCGACGGTTTGGACGGGCTGGCCATCGGGCCGGTGGTGATTGCCGGTGTCACCTACATGATCTTTGCCTACGTGGCCGGAAACGTCAAGATCGCCGACTACCTCCAGATCAACTATGTGTCCGGCAGCGGAGAGGCAGCCATCTTTTGCAGCGCCATGGCCGGAGCCGGGATCGGCTTTCTTTGGTTCAACGCCTACCCGGCCCAAATGTTCATGGGCGATGTCGGCTCACTGCCCCTGGGCGGCGCCTTGGGGACAATTGCGGTCATCACCAAACAGGAGATTCTGCTGGTTCTCGTCGGGGGGCTGTTTGTGATCGAAGCCCTGTCGGTTATCTTTCAAGTCGGTTTTTTCAAGGTCACAAAGGGGCGTCGCATCTTCAGAATGGCCCCGCTGCACCATCATTTCGAACTGAAGGGATGGGCCGAACCCAAGGTGATCGTCCGCTTCTGGATCATCGCGTTGGCCCTGGCGTTGCTGGCAATGAGCACGCTGAAGTTGAGGTAAAAGAGAAGGTAATGGGTCAGAGGTTATGGGTAATGGGTGAAGGAAATAAAACAAGCGCAACTTGAAACTCGAAACTGGAAACTTGAAACCCGGTACCCATAACCTATCACCTATTACCTGGTTTTAAACCATAACCTATGACCTGGTTTATTAATGCAACTGGCCGGCAAAAAAATATTGGTGGTGGGACTTGGCGCAACTGGAGTGGCCACAGCCACCTTTCTGGTGAAACGGGGAGCGGTGGTCACGGCGACCGACTCCTCCCCTGAGGCCGAAATGAGGCCCGAAGCTCTGGCTCTGCGTGAAAAGGGGGTTCGGCTCGAACTGGGGGGGAACCAGCCGCAATCCTTCGAAACCGCGGATCTGGTGGTGATCAGCCCGGGAGTACCCCACGACGCGGCACCGCTTGCCCGTACCAGGGAATGCGGAATCCCCGTTTTGGGTGAAGTCGAACTGGCGGCGCGTTTTATCGAGCAGCCGATCGTCGCCATCACCGGCACCAATGGCAAAACGACCACCACCACTCTGGTGGGGGAAATGCTCAGGCGGTCCGGAATGGAGGTGTTTGTAGGCGGGAACATCGGAACGCCATTGATCAGCTACGTCGACAGCGGTCAAAAGGCCGGGGTCGTCGTGGCCGAAATCAGCAGTTTTCAACTCGACACCATCGAACGGTTCCGGCCGAAGGTGGCGGTATTGCTCAACATCGCCGAAGACCACCTGGACCGCTACCCGGATCTCGACGCCTATGTCCTTTCGAAGGCTCGCATCTTCGAAAATCAGGGGCCCGCTGATTTTGCGGTCTTGAATGGTACCGACAGCCGTGTGATGGAGCTGTCGAAAACTGTTGTCAGTCAAAAATTGTTCTTCGGCAGAGCCGATTTCGTCCCGCAGCAGGCCGGCGTTGAAGGGGCGGTCGTAACCGAGGAGGCCATCGTCTTTCACACCCGGTTATGGCGACCTGAACGGTATTCGGACACAGCTAAAACCAAAGACGAGGCCGAAGCGACCGTCCCCTGCTCCGCCATCAAGCTGTTCGGGCGACACAATATCGAAAATGCCGCCGCCGCTGCCCTGGCAGCCTTGGCCGCGGGCGGCCGGCTATCGGCCATTAGAGACACCTTGCAGCAGTTTGGCGGTCTGCCGCACCGCCTGGAATTTGTGGCCGCTATTGCCGGGGTCCGTTATTACGACGATTCTAAGGCCACGAACATCGATGCCGTGCTACGGGCCATAGAGTGTTTCAGCGCGCCAATCGTGCTTCTGTTGGGCGGCCGCAACAAGCGGGGCGATTTCAGATTCCTGAAGGAAAGCCTTCGTCAACGCGTAAAACAGGTGATCTTGTTCGGGGAAGCCGGTGACGAGATTGCCGCCGCCCTCGACGGCGCCGCGAGCGCAAGCCGCGCCGGGTCGATGGCGGAGGTCGTTGCAACCGCCAGCAGGATCGCTTCGGCCGGGGACGTTGTCCTTCTGTCCCCGGGTTGCGCCAGTTTCGACATGTACGAGAATTATGCCCGCAGGGGTGAAGACTTCCGCCGCAATGTCAAGAATCTCGAAGGGGCGGAGTGAGGCAACCAGTGGCGGAAAACAAACCTAAAATACCGCTAATGGCCTATGACGTCCGGCTTCTCTTTCCGGTGCTGTTTCTGGTGGGCATCGGCGTGGTGATGGTCTATTCCGCCAGTTCGGCAATCGCCCGTGAAAGCTATGGCAACAGTTACCTGTTCTTGAAAAAACAGGCCATCTTCGCCCTGGCCGGCGCTGTGATACTGATCGTCTGCCGGCATGTGCCCTATCGCTGGTACCGGCCGTTGACATATCCGCTGCTGATTCTGGTCCTTGCCTTGCTGGCTGCGGTTCACTACCCCGGTCTCGGTTTCGAGGCGGGCGGATCGACCCGCTGGCTGCGTCTCGGTCCGATGACCTTTCAGCCTTCGGAACTGGCACGTCTGGTACTGATACTCTACCTGGCCTATTCCATGGACAGAAAACAGGGACAGATCAAGGCATTTTCGATCGGTTATGTGCCGCACATGTTCGTACTCGCAATGTTCTCGGTGCTGATTATAACGCAGCCCGATTTCGGTTCGGTCGTCATCCTGGCAACCATAACCTGGATCATGCTGTTTGTCGGCGGTGTGCGCATCATTTACCTGGTGATAACCATCCTGATGCTTTTGCCGGCGGCTTACTACATGCTGATCCATGCCGCATACCGATTGAAAAGATTGATGAGTTTTCTGGATCCCTGGCAGTACCCATCCGGCGAAGGATACCAGATTATCCACTCCATGATGGCCTTCGGTACCGGCGGTCTGTGGGGCACGGGGGTCGGCAAGGGGTATCAAAAGCTGTTTTATCTGCCCGAACCACACACGGACTTCATTTTTTCCGTCATTGGAGAGGAACTCGGTCTGGTGGGCGTCGTCATCATCCTGGGACTCTACGGCGTCATCCTGTGGCGCGGGCTCGGCATCGCCCGGACCGCATCCGACACCTACGGGTCTTTTCTGGCCCTGGGGCTCACGGTCGGCATTCTTCTCCAGGTCTGCGTCAACATGGCCGTCACCCTGGGCCTGCTCCCGACCAAAGGCCTGACGCTTCCCTTTTTGAGTTACGGCGGCACATCGCTGCTGGTCAACATGGCCGCCATCGGTATTTTAATGAACATCAGTTCCACCGGCCGGCATGCAATCGTCACCAAACGGAGGCACGGTCATGCGGCCAAGTGATATCAAACAATCCTTTACCGGTCTGTTCTGCGCGACGCCGGTGGTTTCCACAACCGCCGGACGTCTGTTGATTGCCGGAGGCGGCACCGGCGGGCACCTGTTTCCCGGCATCGCCATTGCCCGGGAATTCATGGCCCGGAATGCCCAAAACGCGGTTCTGTTTGTCAGCACCGGCAATCCTTTTGAACAAAAGGCCCTGTCGCACGCCGGTTTTCCCCTCGAGACGGTCAGCGTCGCGGGCATCAAAGGGCGGGGCATCTGGCAGAAGCTTAAATCCCTCGCGCTCATTCCGCTGGGCCTCGTTCAGTCCGGCTGGATCATTAAAAGCTTTAGGCCGGACCTGGTGCTGGGTGTCGGCAGTTATGCCGCCGGTCCAGTGGTGCTGACAGCCTGGATGTTCGGAATACCGGTGGTGCTGCACGAACAGAACATTCTGCCGGGAATCACCAACCGGGCCCTGGTCCGTTTTGCACGGCGCATTTACGTCTCTTTCGAAAACACGGCCGGCCGGTTCGACACCGCAAAGGTCCGGTTGACGGGCAATCCGGTGCGCCGGGAAATTCTGCAGCCGGCCGCGGCCGAAGACCGCGAAGATGAAGGACGACCGGATCGGGCGCTTGTTCTGAACATCCTGATAGCCGGCGGCAGCCAGGGTGCTCACGCCATCAACATGGCGGTCGTTGCCGCCCTGCCGCTCATCCGACAAAAGGAACGACTCAGAGTCGTGCATCAGACCGGGGCGGCGGACGAAGACCACGTCAGGGCGGCATATGCGGCAAAAGGTATCAACGCCGTGGTCGGAGCTTTCTTCGATGACATGGACCGCCGGTACCGGCGAGCGGATCTTATCATATGCCGGGCCGGGGCGACGACGGTGGCCGAGATCACCGCCGTGGGCAAGGCGGCGCTTTTCATTCCGTTCCCCTTTGCCGCGGACGATCACCAGAAGCTCAATGCCGAGGCTCTGGCGGCACAAGGCGCGGCCGAGATGATCGAGGAGAAGCATTTGGCCGCCGCAGACCTGGCGGAAAGAATCGACCGCTTTGCAAATGATCGGAAGGCTCTCGATCGCATGGCAGATCAGGCCAGAAAACTCGGCCGTCCCGAAGCCGCGCGCCTGATCGTCGACGACTGTTATGAACAAATAAAAAAACGGTAAGGGGTAATGGGTCAAGGAAATAAAATCACCGTAACTGGAAACTTGATACTTGAAACTCGAAACTTGAAACCCGAGACCCGGAACCCGGAACCCGGAACCCGACATCATGTACCGTAAAAAATACCACATCCACTTCGTCGGCATCGGCGGCATCGGTATGAGCGGCATCGCCGAGCTGTTATTAAACCTCGGCTACACCGTGTCGGGATCCGACCTCAAATCATCGGACATCACGGAACGGTTGAAGCGCTTCGGCGGGCGCATCCTCAAGGGCCATGCCGAAGACCAGGTCGGCGACGCCGACGTCGTGGTCATCTCTTCCGCCGTGGATGCGGACAACCCGGAAGTCCGGGCCGCCCGCCAGGCGTCGATCCCGGTCATCCCGCGGGCCGAGATGCTGGCTGAGTTGATGCGGCTAAAGTACAGCATCGCGGTCGCCGGCGCCCATGGTAAGACGACCACAACCTCGATCGTATCCGCCGTGCTCGACCGCGGCGGGCTCGATCCGACGGTGGTGATCGGCGGCAAACTCAAGAGCATCGGCACCAATGCCCGTCTCGGCGAAGGCGAGTTTATCGTGGCCGAAGCCGACGAAAGCGACGGCTCCTTTCTGAAAATGTCCCCGACCATTGCCGTGGTCACCAACATCTATCGTGAACATCTCGATCACTATCCGGACCTGGACGCGATCAAATCCGCTTTCCTCGAATTCATTGACCGTATCCCCTTTTACGGCCTGGCGGTTCTGTGCCTCGACAACGAGTCGGTTCAGAGCCTGATCCCGGAGATCAAGAAACGCTACACGACCTACGGAATGAGCACCCAGGCAGACGTTCAGGCCCGCAACGTGATCTTTGAAGGACTGCGGAGCCAGTTCACCCTTCACCACAAGGGGGAGCAATTGGGGGATATCCGACTGAATCTTCCCGGTATTCACAATGTTTACAATGCCATGGCCAGCGTGGCGGTGGGCTTTGAACTCGGCATACCGTTTGAGACCGTCAAGGCGGCCCTCGAAACCGTGGAGGGGGTGCAGCGACGCCTCGAAATCAAGGGCGATGTCAACGGCATCACGATTGTCGACGACTACGGCCACCATCCAACCGAAATAAAGACCACATTGCAGGCCGCCAAAGAGGCCTGGCCGGACCGGCGCATGGTGGTCGTTTTTCAGCCGCACCGTTACAGCCGCACCCGGGCCCTTTTTGACGAATTTACCCGGTCCTTCTACCAATCGGATGTGCTGCTGGTCCTGCCGATCTATTCGGCCGGTGAAAAAGTGATCGAAGGCGTCGACAGCATCTCCATGTGCGACGGGATTCGCCAACACGGGCACAAAGAGGTGATCTGCAAAGACACTATCGCGGCGGCCGTGGCCGGCCTGAGGGACATCCTTGTTTCGGGGGACATCCTGTTGACGCTGGGTGCGGGCGACGTGTGGAAAGTCGGCGAGGAAATTCTGCGGGAACTGGGACCGCCGGGGCATGAAAAATGACGACGACCGTGGAGATTTTAAAGGCCATGCCCGCAAAGCAAAAGCGGGAGTCAATTTCTGAGCGAGACCGGATTCGATGCCGCTGGGTACCACCGAAAAAAAATGGTTAACCGAGCAGTTCGGCCGCCATGTGCGTTTCGACGAACCGATGACCCGGCACACCTATTTCAGGGTCGGTGGGCCGGCCGAGGCTTTCGTAACACCGCCCGATACGGCGGCCCTGGAGCAGTTGATGCGCTGGTGCAGGGCGGGCCGACAGCCTTGGATGGTCATCGGGGGCGGCTCCAATCTGCTGGTAAAAGACGGCGGCATTGGCGGCGTCGTCATCAGCCTGAGCCGATGCCTGAACGATATCCAGACGTCAGAAGACGGCAGTGACACCCGGTTAACGGCTCAGGCCGGGGTCAAACTGCCGTCCCTCTGCCGGCACTGCATCGAGCGCGGTTTGGCGGGGTTGAACTTTGCGCTCGGCATCCCGGCAACGGTGGGGGGTGCGATCGTCATGAACGCCGGAACAGCCCGAGGGTCGATGGCGGATGTACTGGAATCGGTCGGCTGCCTGCAACCGGACGGCCGGTGGGTTCGATTCGACCGTCGCGAACTCGATTTCTCCTACCGGTGTCTTTCATGGAAAGGGAGCGGGCCAAACATCGTTGGCGAAGCCCCGATCGTTGTTGACGGCTCTTTTTCGCTGAAACCGGGGGATGCGAAGATGCTGGCAAACGAAGCCGAGGAGATCCTGAAGATGAGAACGGCTCAGCAGCCCCTCGACCAACCAAGCGCAGGGTGCTTCTTTAAAAATCCGGCTCCGGATCGGTCGGCAGGCGAGTTGATCGAAAAGGCCGGCCTCAAAGGGCGACAGATCGGCGGTGCACGAGTGTCGGCCCGGCACGCCAACTTCATCGTCAACGGCGGCGGCGCGACCGCCCGCGACATCCTGGCCCTCATGGAATTGGTGCAGAAGCACGTGGCCGAGAAGTTTACGGTTGAACTCGTCCCCGAGGTGAAAATTGTTGGGCATTAGACGCAAAAAGAAAAACCGTTTCAAACGACAGCGGCCGAAAAAGAGCCGTCACTGGGTCTCCAGTGGGCTGAAACTGACGGCCGGAGGAATCGGTGTGGCCCTGCTCAGCATCATTTTTATTTTCTGCCACGATGTGATCACCCAGTGCGATGCGTTCAAAGCCAAGACGGTTGCCGTGACGGGCAACCGTCGCCTGAGTCGAGAAGAGATTTGCGAACGGGCCGGAATCCTCCCCGGTTCCAATATCTTGGCGGTCAATACGGTCGCTGCCCGCAAACGGTTGCTGGCCGAGCCCTGTATCGCCGACGCGCAGATCCGACGTAAAATACCGGACGGGATTCACGTCGTCATCCGGGAACATCGCGCCCTGGCCGTTATCGACCTGGGCCGCAAGTTCCTGCTCGATGATACCGGAACAATTTTCAAGGAGTTGGCACCGCGGGAAGCCGACAATCTACCGGTGATCGAGGGGCTTCGCTATGCGGATATCGAACTTCGACCGTCCGCGGCCGGTGCCGGCATCCCGGCACCGCAAATAAACCGGCAATTTAACGGGGACCAGAACCCGGCTTCTCCTTTTGCGGCGGTTGTCGACGTGCTGCAACTCGGAACGCCAACCGACAGCATTATCCCCAACCGGCATCTTTCCCGGATTGTGGTGGACAGTGAGACCGGCATCACCTTGCAGACGCGCAGGGGCCCGAAGACCGTCAAACTCGGTTTCCAGGATTACACGAGAAAGTTCGCCGTGCTGCGGCGGTTGCTCGCTTATCTGGAGCAACATCGCCCCGGCATATGGCGGGAATTGGATACGGTGGATCTGAACAACCTTGACCGCATCGTCGTGGAGCCGGTTTACGATAACGGAAAGGCATTGGAGACCGGCCACAAGGGCCGCAAGATATCGAACAATGTACCGGCAGTGGACGCGTCATCGCCGTCGCCGGTCTATGGGGCTCACTCGATAAACACTTCTCATTTTGGACGCCGATGCATCCTGTCCAGCTGTGGTGCAAAAACTCGGAATATCCAGATATTCCGATGTTTTCGCGCCTTGCCGGCCGGGCGTCTCAACGCCCAAAATTGCGAAATTATTCTTTCGTGAACCCTAACAGGAGGTTGGGAAATGCAGGGACAGGGAAAAATCGTTGTCGGTCTGGACATCGGGACGACCAAGATTTGCGCCGTGGTCGGCGAGGTCTCCGGTGACAAGCTCAACATCATCGGCATCGGCACGCACCCTTCCATCGGACTGCGCAAGGGCGTGGTCGTCAACATCGAATCGACCGTAGAATCGATCAAGAAGGCCGTCGAAGAAGCCGAACTGATGGCCGGCTGTGAGATCTCGTCCGTTTATGCCGGTATCGCCGGCGGCCATATTACGGGCTTCAACAGCCGCGGCATCGTGGCCATAAAGGGCTCGGAAATCACGGATCAGGACGTGGAGCGGGTCATCGATGCCGCCAGGGCCGTCGCCATTCCCATGGACCGGGAGGTCATCCACGTGCTGCCTCAGGAGTACATCGTCGACGATGAGGCCGGAATTCAAAACCCGGTCGGTATGGCCGGCGTGCGGCTGGAAGCCAAGATCCATATCGTCACCGGGGCTGTGACCTCAGCCCACAACATCGTAAAATGTGCCAACCGATCCGGTCTGGACGTCGGCGACATCGTGCTCGAATCCCTGGCCTCCGGTGAAGCCGTGTTGACCGAAGAGGAAAAAGATCTCGGCACGGCGTTGATCGACATGGGCGGCGGGACCACCGACCTGGCTGTATTTTCCGGCAAGAACATCAAGCACACCTTTGTTCTGGCCCTGGGCGGCAATAACCTGACCAACGACATCGCCATCGGCATGCGGACACCCCATGCCGAAGCCGAAAAAGTCAAGACCAAGTACGGCACATGTCTGGCAGCCAATATCCGTAACGACGAGAACATCGAGATTCCCGGCATGGGTGGCCGCGGTCCCCGCAAGCTGCCCCGGCAGATTTTGGCGGAAATCCTCGAGCCCCGTATGGAAGAGATCTTCACCCTGGTCAATCGTGAAATCTACCGGGCCGGCCAGGAAAATTCAATCTCCTCGGGCGTGGTTCTCACCGGCGGCTCTTCGATGCTCGACGGTACGACCGAAATCGCCGAGTCGGTTTTCGGACTGCCGACGAGATTGGGCAAGCCCCGAGGCATCAGCGGGTTGATCGACGTGGTCAACAACCCCATGTATGCCACCGGCGTGGGCTTGGTGATCTACGGAGCCAAACGGCAGAGTTCCAAGAAATTCAGAATTCGCGACAACAATATCTTCAATCGCATCATGACCCGCATGAAGCGGTGGTTTCAGGAAGTGGTGTAAATTCCGGACTGCGGCCGGTCGCTGTCCGGCTGAGTCTGAAACAGGAATAAAAAAAATGTCAATCCAACGATCCAGGACAACGGGTGCCGGTCAACGGACAAAAAAGCGTGCATGGGGAGACGCCGACGATATCCGTGGTCCGGTTTCCTGCGGCCTGGATCAACAACAACACAGGGGGTGAAACATGTTTACTTTCGTTGACAATGAAAAATCGGCAAAAATCAAGGTCATCGGTGTCGGGGGGGCCGGCGGAAACGCCATCAACAACATGATTGCCAGCAAGCTCCAAGGTGTTAAATTCATCACCGCCAATACCGATGCCCAGGCCCTCGAGACCTCCAATGCCCCGGTCAAGATCCAGCTGGGTGAAAAACTCACCGAAGGTTTGGGGGCCGGCGCCAACCCCGAAGTCGGGCGCCAGGCGGCCATCGAGAGCGAAGAGGAGATCCGCGAGCTACTCAAGGACAGCCACATGGTGTTCATAACCGCCGGCCTGGGAGGCGGAACCGGAACCGGTGCAGCACCGGTCATCGCCCGGATCTGCAAAGACCTGGGCGCCCTCACGGTGGCCGTTGTGAGCAAGCCCTTTTCCTTCGAAGGCCGCAAACGGTCCCGACAGGCGGACGAAGGCCTCGAGGCCCTAAAAAATATGGCCGACACCGCCATCACGATCCCCAATGACCGTCTGCGCGGCATCGCCTCCAAGAATGCCACCATGATCGAAATGTTCAGAAGGGCCGATGAGGTCCTGTTGCATTCGGTCAAGGGGATTACAGACCTGATCATGATGCCGGGCTTGGTCAACCTCGATTTTGCCGACGTCAAGACAACCATGTCCAAAGCCGGAATGGCCATCATGGGCATCGGAACCGCCAACGGCGAAAACCGGGCCGTGCTGGCTGCCGAAAGGGCCATCTCACACCCATTGTTGGAAGATATCTCCATTTCCGGTGCACGCGGTGTGCTCATGAACATCACCAGCACCAGCGATCTCACCATGGAGGAGATGACCGAGGCCTCGGACCGTATTTACAGCGAGGTCGGTGAAGATGCCGATATCATCTGGGGTACGGTCATCGACGATACACTGGGCGACGAGATCCGCGTCACCCTGATCGCAACCGGCATCGGCGGCTCCGCCGAGACGACAATCCGGGGCCGGCGCGAAGAATTCAAACTGCGCGGCAAGGTGCGGGACCTCACCCCCGCAGACCTCCAGCACGCCGAAGACTTTGACGTGCCGACCTTTATTCGTCAGAAAGAAGCCGTGGGCGAAAACAGTGGTGCGACGTATCGCGGGCACCGGGGGATCGTTCTCGACAACAACGATCTGGATGTGCCGACATTTCTGAGGCGCAAGGCCGACTGATCAATTGGAAATTGGGCGGTTTCTTTCACAAAAGGTCGTTTTTAAAACCGGGGCTACCACGTTGCCAATCGACTTTAACGTCGCTATAGTGTCCCCATGGCCTCACACGGTCAAGAAGGGCAGCGTGCAAGCGAAAGTTGATGGCAGCCTCAAAAAAAAAGAACAACCGGCAGACCCCCAGCGATCCCACCGACGCGGAGATCGGAACGATCCGTAAAAGCGGTCCCCATCGCCTAAGGGTCGTTCTGGTGTATCCCAATCGCTACTCGGTCGGGATGTCGAACCTCGGATTTCAGGTGGTTTACGGTCTGTTGAACCGCTTCGATGGCGTGGCCTGCGAACGGGCTTTCTTGCCGGACGGCAAGACGCCTGCAGAACTTCGCATGGCCTCGGTCGAGTCCGGAAGATCGCTGACTGAGTTCGACATCATCGCGTTTTCGGTCTCCTTTGAGAACGATTACCCGAACATACTGGAGGTTCTTGCAACAGCAGGTCTCCCCCTGCAATCACGTGAACGCAGAGACACCCACCCCCTGGTGATTGCAGGGGGAGTCGCCTGTTTTTTAAACCCGGAACCGCTGGCGCCCTACATCGATTGCTTTCTGATCGGTGAAGCGGAAGCCATGCTGGAAGGGTTCATCGACTGCCTTCAAGGCAAAGGATATCCTGAACATCGGGACCGCCGACAACTTTTGGCCGCCTGCGCCCGGCATGTTCGGGGCGTTTACGTTCCGCAATTCTACCGCCCCGTTTACGACGCGACCGGCAGCCTGGCAGCGGTTGAATTGCTGGCCGACGTCCCCGAGAAGGTTGAACGAACCTACCTGGCCGACCTCTCGCAGATTCCCACTTGCAGTGCCGTGGTCACCCCGCACACGACTTTCGACCGAACCTTCCTGATCGAGGTCGGCCGGGGC
>JBATHN010000962.1:0-9686 GCA_049666885.1 Desulfobacterales bacterium | reverse complement strand
TAGCCCGCCGGCAGAGAGTCGCGCAGCTTTAAGAAATCAACCAGCCATTTACGCCACGCGGCGTCATCTTCGACCGGCCATTTACTGCCGGCCAGGGCCGCCAGCAGTTGGCGAGCCGGTTCAGGGTCCGCTCCCGGCATTCCCGAGCCGTAAACCCGTGGCGGATGAAGGCCGTCGCCGGCCACTTTGATCGACAGTCCGCCCTGGAAAGCCCGCGGCGCCGACTGCAGGCGTCCCTCCTGGTTGACGTACAGGCCGCCGCTTTCATAAACGGTAGTCGTGGGTAAAAATATGTCCGCCCGCTTCACCGTCTCCGTCCCGAGATAGTCCATGACCACCAGCACATCGAGCGACGCCAGCGCTTTTTCGAGCCGCGGCCGGTCCGCGAAGGCGCGCAGGGGATCGCACTCAACCAGCACCAGTGCCCGAACGGTTTTGTTTTCGACGGCCGCAAGGATATCTTCGAAAGCCGCTTGACCGCCGGGCAGCAACGTTGCCCCGAAGGCATTGGCACCCGGAAACACATAGAAAAGACCAGCCGACCGATTCTTCGCCTTTAGCAGCAGCGCAAAATCGGCGGCCAGGGCCGGCGCACCATCCGGCACGACCTCGGTGCCGCAGATCACGATCGGTCGGCGGCTGCCCTTGAGAATACCGGCGACGGCTTCGAGTCGGTCTTTAATCGGAAACGGCACCTCCGGAAGTGAATCCAGCGCCTTCTGACCCAACCCTTCGCCCTCCCCACCCTCGATGACCCGTTTGATCAACATCCCCAGTCCAGGTAACATCTCCTCCGGGGCGGCCGGCAGATGATCGAAATCAAAGGGTAGAAAAACCGGCCTGGGATCGATCACAACCACCCGTGCACCCCGCCGCCAGGCCTGCCGCATGGCGATGGCGAGCATCGGCGCTTCGTTGACAGGATCGGCGCCCACAACCAGGATGACATCGGCCTGTTCCACCTGCCGCAGGGAAACGGCCGTATCGGCCTCGAGACGGGATGCAGCGGTTTTGACCCGCGTGGCGACGAATCGGTCCATCCAAAAAGCGGGGTCGTGCCAGCCGTTTTGCCGGCTCAAGCGATCGATCGCCACCAAGGTGTCCAGGCTGCTGCGCAGCGAGCCCGCACAAGCAACAGCGCCAGTTCCCGACTGCCGCACGATTTCTTCCAGCCTCTCGAGTGCAACGTCGAGAGCCTTTTCACGGGTGACCGCCTTGCCGTCGATTGCAGCCTGCCGCGGCCGTTCGGGAATGCTGGCATAAAAAAATCCATAACGGCCCCGGTCGCAGATGAAATCGCCATTGACGGCCGCACTAAAGCGGGCTTCCTGACGGACGACCTCCCGATAGCGGGCACTCACCACCGTGTGGCACCCGAGAGAGCAGTTCAGACAGATGGAAGGCGTGCGCTCGTAGTCCCAGCGCCGTCCCTTGAACCGCGAGGGCTTGTCGGTGAAAACGCCGGTGGGGCATATATCGGTGATGTTGCCGGCGTATGGACTCTCAAGTGTTCCCTCCTCTTGGCGTCCGAAATAGACGCGATTTCCGATCTGCATGACGCCGAGGTCGCGGTAGCCGCAATACTCCTGATAGAATCGGGAACAGCGGTAACACTGAATGCAGCGGTTCATCTCGTGCTGGATCAAGGGGCCGAGATTTTGATCGTTGTGAGTGCGTTTTTTCCCCGGATAGCGTCGCAGTCCATGGCCGCCTGAAACCGTCATATCCTGCAGCAGACAGTGGCCGCCTTCATCGCAGACCGGACAATCGTGGGGATGGTGCAGCATCAGCCACTCGATGACCTGGCGACGAAAGTCGACCGCCTCCTCATCGGTTGTCGACACCACCATACCGTCACCGGCATCGACCATGCAGCTCATCTGTACGCCTTTGACAGGTCCCTCTAAAAACTTGACGGCGCAGACGCGGCAGGCCCCCACAGATCCCAGGGCCGGGTGATAGCAAAACCGCGGGATCATAATGCCCAGCCTTTCGGCGGCTTCGATCACCTTGGTTCCGGCGGGCACCTCGATTTCCCGATTGTCGATGACGAGTTTAGGCATCTGTTTTTTTAATTATCGGTTGCTGGTTGTCAGTGGAGTGTTACCGTCACGCCATTATTGGGGGCTTTCACCACATGCCACTGTCAATCGACGGTGTTTTTTACTTTAACGGACATTTCTTCTGTGCGATGTGCTCCCGCACCTCGTCCCCGAAATAGGTCAAAAGGCTCTCCACCGGAGCCGCGGCCCCCGGTGCAAAAGCGCAGTAAGCATTCCCCAAGTGCCGGCTCATACCCTCCAGCGCGGCAATAAACGCCTCTTCGCCCTCCCCGGCCTCGATGCGGGCCAGCAGGTTCCGAATGTAAGGCAGACCTTCCCGGCAAGGCGTACACCAACCGCAGGACTCCCGTGCAAAAAATTCAATCAGATTGAGGGTAGTGGCCACCATGCAGGTGGTGTGGTCGAAGATCATAATGGCCCCGGTTCCAAGCCGGTGACCCTCTTTTTTTAATGACCCGAAATCCATTTCGATGTCGTAGAACTGCTTCGGCATGAAGCGTGTCGATGCCCCGCCCGGCAGGCAAGCCTTGAATGCGGCGCCGTTGCGCATGCCGCCGGCGTGTTCTTCGATGATTTCGCTCAGATGCACTCCCAACGGGAGTTCATAACAACCCGGTCGGTTGACGTGGCCGCTGACGCAGAAAATCTTCGTCCCAGCGGCCTCGGCCGTCAACGCCAGGCTCTTGAACCAGTCCGCCCCGTTGCGGATGATGTGCGGGACGCAGGCGAGGGTCTCGACGTTGTTGACCAGTGTGGGTCGATCCCACAGCCCTTTTTCGGTGGGATACGGCGGCGGTTGCTTGGGATTCGGCCGCTTGCCCATCAATGCGTTCAACTGCGCCGTTACCTCGCCGCAGATGTAGCGCCCGCCGCTGCGGTGAACCACGATGTCCAGAGAATAATCACTGCCGAGAATGTTCTGGCCCAAGTAGCCCGCCTCCCTGGCGACCTGAATTTCTCTTTCCAGGATCTTGGCCGCGTTTTCATACTCGGGTCTAATGAAAATAAGGCCCTTATCTGCCAGAATCCCATAACCGGTGATGATCATCCCCTCGATCAGCATATGCGGATCGGCGTGGATTAAAACCCGGTCCTTGAAGGTGCCCGGTTCCATTTCATCCGCATTGCAGACGATGTAACGCGGAAAGGAAGCGTCATCGGCGATGGTCTCCATCTTCTTGCCGGCCGGAAAAGCGGCTCCGCCGCGTCCCAGCAGCACCGCGTCGAGAATCTGTTGCTTGACCGCCGCGTGCGATCCCTCTTTCAGAACACGCGCCAGCACCGAATAGCCGCCGCTTTGACGGTACTCGTCAAACGTGTTGATCCGATCCGGCTTGCGATTCTGAAACAATACTTGCGGGTAGTCTTTCGGCATCATTTTAATGGTGTTTCAATCGCCCCCTGCACCCGAGGCGCAGGGGCGATTGGTACAGTTACGCTTCGGCTTTCAGTTTTTCCAGGATCGCATCGATCTTCTCGGGCGTCAAGAAGCCGTATACCTTGCGGTTGACCAACATCGCCGGAGACCGGTCGCAATAGCCGATACAGCACACCGGTAAAAGCGTGAACAATCCGTCGACCGTGGTGCCGCCCAACTCGACCGCCAGTTTTCGACACATATAGTCGCGGATGGACTCATATCCGTCCATCCAACAGATCAGGCTGTCGCAAAGGTGGATGACGTATTTTCCCACCGGTTCACGGTAGATAAAGGTATAGAAAGTGGCCAGTTCTTCCAGTTCTAAAGGCGTCATCCCCAGCAGCGATGCCGCTTCTTCCAGGGCCGCATCGCTCAAATAGCCGTAATGCGTCTGCAGCGCGAACATCACGTCCACCGCCAACTCGCGCGGATGTTCGATGGCGATGATCTGCCGTTGCAGTTCTTCTCGAATATCTTCAGGTAGCATAAACCTAAACTGATCGGTGCCAGGTTCAGGGTTTAAAGTTTGAAGGTTATAAAATTTTACGTTTCGCCCATTTGCAAGGCACTCGGTAACGAAGTTGTACTCGGTTGTACCGCGAGTCCCCGATAGCGCGGCAAATGGGCGGACCACCCTCAATCATAAATCGGTTTAACGATCTATATCCGGTAGTATGTAGTCCACCGACCCGATGATCGCGATCAGGTCTGCAATCGTCTCTCCCACGGCCATCAGCGGCATGGCCTGCACGTTGGCAAATCCAGGCGACCGGATGCGCATGCGATAGGCATACCCGAGCCCGTCGCTGACCACATAGTAGCCCTGCTCTCCCCGCGGAATTTCGCAGGCGGCATAGGCCTCGCCGCGGGGAATCTTGGGTCCGCGGGTCACGTTGATGAAATGGTGAATCAGACTCTCGATATCGGTGAGCATGTCCGCGCGCTTCGGTATCACGTAGCGGTAGTCATCGGTCACGTAGCGCCCGGCCGGCATCCGTTCGGCAGCCTGGGCGATGATACTCAAGCTCTGCCGCATTTCCTCGACCCGCACCAGATAACGGGCGTAGCAGTCGCCTTCGACGGCGGTGGGCACCTCGAAATCGAATTCATCGTAACTCGAGTAGGGAAATTTTTTGCGCAGGTCCCACTCTAAGCCGCAGGCCCTCAGGTTGGGGCCGCTGACACCCCAGTCGATCGCCTCGTCCAACGAAATCCGGCCGATCCCCACGGTGCGGGCTTTGAAAATGGGGTTCTTGCGGATCAAGGTCTCGTATTCCCGTAATCGGTCGGGAAAAATCCGGACGAACGCATCGACCGCTTCCTTCCAGCCGTCCGGCAGATCGGCCGCCACGCCGCCCAACCGGAACCAGGAGGGATGCAACCGCCCGCCGGTGATGAGCTCAACGATGTCGAGGATCATTTCCCGTTCGCGAAACGTGTAAAAATTCGGCGTCATGGCGCCGACGTCGTGGGCATAGGTTGCAAACCAGACCAGGTGGTTGCTCAGTCGGAACAGTTCGCTCAGCATCACGCGGATGTACTGAGCCCTCTTCGGAACCTTGATGTCCGCAAGGGTTTCCACCGCCATAACATAGGGCAGGTTGTTGGCGGCACCGGCCAGGTAGTCGACGCGATCGGTGTAGGGGATGAATTGGTTCCAGGTCTGACGTTCGCCGATTTTTTCCACTGAGCGGTGGTGGTAACCGATGTCCATGTCCATCTCGGTAATCTCTTCACCGTCCAGGGCCACAATGAACCGCATCAGTCCGTGAGTACTGACGTGATGGGGACCGATGTTGAGGATCAGCCGCTGCCTGTCTCCGTCCGTTTCGACATACTCCCCGCCGTCCAACGGCTGACGAACGCGGGCGTCCTCGAGCGTGTAGGGGGGCATGTCCGTCGCCCGACCGGGGTAGTTTTTTCTCAGGGGATGCCCCTCCCAATAGTGGGGCATGAGCAACCGCCGCAGGTTCGGGTGGCCGTCGAATTTAATCCCGAACATGTCGAACGCTTCGCGTTCGTACCAGGCAGCCGACGGCCAGATGTCGGTCACGGTGGCCGCAGCAGGTTCCACACCATTCAGGCCGACCTTCAGGCGCACCCGGCAGGGGGAATCGAAAGCGAGCAGATTGTAGACCAAACTGTAGTCGGGATAATCCCGGCGATTGCGTCGGGCGGATTCGTCGATCGCAGTCAGGTCTTCAAGCCGCCGGAAACGGGGAGACGCTTCGGTTTTCAGGTGGCGCAGAACCTCCTTGACGCGTTCACTGCTCACCTGAAAAGTGGGCATGTCGGCGTTTTCCGGCACCGCTTCAACGGCATCACCGAACTTTTCGCGCAACTGGTCGGCCAGACCTCTTTCGGTCGGGCCGAGTTCGATGCGCCGCGGCGGCGGTGTCCACATCATATCGGACCGGCTGCCCCGAAAGAGCGGCGGGACGACCGACGTCCCGCGAATCGCCGTTCCGTCCATTCCGGGGCCTCTGGGGTCGCGCGATTTTGTCTGTCCGTCGATCAGGATCGGTGCGGTGCTGCCCTGGGTGCCCCCCGGGAGGTGCAAAATGGGGCGGGTCGGCCTTTCCTCGGCCATGATCTTTTGCTGCAGCGTCACGAGTCCCAATTCGACGGCCTCGGGCCGGGGCGGGCATCCGGGGATATACACATCCACCGGTAAGATCTGGTCGATGCCCTGAACCACACTGTAGCCATCGTACATGCCGCCGCAGTTGGAGCACGACCCCATGGAGATGACCCATTTCGGCTCTGCCATTTGTTCGTAGAGCCGCAGAACGACAGGGGCGATCTTCTTGAAGATTGTACCCGAGGTGATCAACAGGTCTGCCTGGCGGGGGGAGGGCCTCAACACCTCGGCGCCGAAACGTGCCAGGTCGTAGCGTGCCGTCAAAACAGTCGCTTCTTCGACAAAACAACAGGAGAGCCCGAAAAACATGGGCCACAGACTGAACTGCCGCGACCAGTTGACCAGGTAGTCGACGGTGCTCTCCAGGCGTCCGTTCATCTGTTTTTGGCTTCCGGACCCCACTCCAGTCCTCCTTTACGCCAGATATAGAACAGACCCAGTAAGAGCACGGTGATGAAAAACGATATCTGCAGCCAGCCTTTCCAGCCCAGGTCCTCCCAGGCCACGGCCCAGGCGAAAATGTAGGCACCCTCCACGTCGAATATCAGGAAGAAGATCGCCACGAGGTAAAAGGGGACCGGATACCGCAACCGGGCCGTACCGGTGGGAATAATCCCACTCTCGTAAGCCCGCGACTTTTCGGCGTTGGGCTTCTTTTCACCGAGCCAGGCCGATAGAAACAAAAGCACACCGATCAGTACCGCCACTACGAGAAAGTAGACGATCAGGCTGAAGACACCCGGTACCCAGGGAGAAAGGCCCACTGTGGCAATTGGTTGCATGACGGTTACCCAAATGAAATAATTCAAATCAGTTAACGACACCTTCCGTATAAGCTCAGATTATTTTTTGCAATAATAAATTTCGTTCGCAACCCGCATCATTGGGGCAGCCTACCTATGACTCCCTGCGCGCAAAGGCGGAAATAATTGCTATATTAAATGTATAATTAAATAGTTAAGTTGTTTTCCAGCCCAAACTTACATCAGCCAATACATCAACACCATGGCGTCATAAGGGCATCCGCTGTGCGTCGCGGGGTGCCGGACTGTAAAAACGCCCACGAAAAATGATTGACCATCGGTTGCCTTTCAGGTAAAAGCGCTAAAAAACGCAAGATCGTAAAGGGTTATGCCAGGCAAAGCCATCCCGACCCAGGGGGTGGCTTTTTTCATTTAGAGATGGTCCATCTATTTACGTTACGGCATCATTCGGCCCGGGCCGGCGTTCCCGCTCTTGCTATCCTCGATCACGCCGAGGCGTGACCGTTGCGCCTGCGGTTGTCCCGCCATAGACGGGACTGCGGCCTTGGCCGTGACCGAAATTGACCATTTCTGGACGGACACCAGGGAGAAAATGGAATGTTGATAAAAATCGCCGTCTTTGCGGCCTACTTTCTTGTGGTTCTCGTGATCGGCATCGTTGCCCGCACAAGATGGAAATCGACCCCCGAAAGTTATTTTCTGGCCGATCGCAGACTCGGCACCCTGGTGTTGCTGGGTACCATGGTAGCCACCAACTTTTCGGCCTTCACCGTATTCGGCACCTCGGGCGCCGGTTACCGCGATGGCTATGCCTTTTTCCCGATTATGGGTTTCGGCACCGGATTCATGGCGATCACCTTCTGGATCATCGGGCGCAGGATCTGGCACATCGGCCGCAGCAGCGGTGTGGTCACGCCTCCGGAGCTGATCCGCCACCTGTATGGCAGCCGGGCACTTTCCCTCATTTTTGCTGTGGTCATGGTCGTCTTCACCATCCCCTATCTGGCCCTGCAGCCGATGGCGGCCGGATACGCCCTCGAAGAACTGCTCGGTCTACCGTATTTTGCCGGCTGCGTTCTGGTCACCATCATCATCTTGCTCTATACTCTGCGGGGCGGCATGCGGGCAGTGGCCTGGACCGATCTGTTTCAGGGCGCGGTGATGTTCGTTATGCTCTTTGTATCCCTGGTGGTCGTCCTTCGATATCACGGCGGCTTTGCAGCCGCCAACCAGAAGATCCTGTCCCTATCACCCGAGCTTTTCTCGCGTCCCGGCGCCCTGGGAAAATATTCTCCGGGTATCTGGCTGAGCTTCATGATGCTCTGGTTTTTCTGCGACCCGATGTTCCCCCAGCTGTTTCAACGCTTCTTTGCCGCCCGGAGCCGGCGAACCATCGACCGTATCATGCTCCTCTATCCACTGGTCTGCACGGTGGTCTTCATCATGCCGATTGCCATCGGCGTTATCGGCCGATTGACAATACCGGATCTGACCGGCAAGCAAGCCGACCGCATTCTCCCGATGCTGATGACCACGATATCGGGCGACGTCATGGCCACCCTGGTCATCGCAGCCGGCATTGCCGCCTTGATGTCGACCATGGACTCCCAGTTGTTGACCCTGAGCTCCATCTTCACGCGCGATGTTCTGCCATTGGTCCGCCGGGATAAAAAGGAAGAGAGCACAACCGGGCGGCTGTTCGTGATCTTTCTCGGTTTGATGGGTCTGGCCCTGGCTTACCGGCCGCCGGCCACGATTCTGCAAATCGCCACGCAGACCTTTACGGGCCTTGCGGTCCTGTTTCCCACCGTTATCTTCGGTCTCTATTTCCGCCGCCGCTATGCACCACCAGCCATCCTCTCCATTGTGTGCGGGGAAGCCGTTCTGGTCGCCTTTTACCTGAAGTGGCTTCCAAACGGTGGTTTTTTACCGGTCGTATGGGTCATGCTGACGGCCTTTGCGGCCTACCTGCTGCCGCATCTTTACCTGGTGTGGCGCGAACACGCCCTGGTCTTTTTCTGGCCGGCCTGGCTCCGCAGCCCTTTCACCTTCCTGTTGGGATCGATTTTTCTTTTATCAATCGATGTCTGGTCCTGGGGCAAAACAGACCCTCTGTTGGGAGGCGTTCCGGCCTGGATCTGGTATTTCGTCGGGCTCTCGACCGTGCAAACAGCGGTGATGGCCGTAATGGTCCATGGCGAAAAACGGCGGAACCGTTAAACCCGTTGAGCCGGTTTGGCCCGTTTGGCCCGTTAAGCCCGTTTGCCCGTATGGCCGTTTAGCACGACTCGGTGCACGAGCTGGTAGCCCTTGAGATAGTGGCTCTTCGCCTCTGGCTCTGAGCGTCTATCATTTTTACCGGCTCAATCCCGCCGCGGCGGGACTAAACGGGCTCAACATCCCTCCCCTTTAATTGTGGTCCGACCTTGCTTATGTTACCCATAAAAGGAATCCGCACCTCGGCGGAAAACCCGGCTGTGCCGGAAACCACAATCATCAGGGATCCCATCGTGACAGATCGTTTGTCAAGGCTGCGGTATGATCACTTAACCGGCAGAATAGGGGGCATCACCGCCGTCTGCTCGGCGCAGCGAACTGTTTTGGAAGCCGCTATCGAACAGGCGGTGGCTGACGGTGATGTGCTCCTGGTGGAGGCCACCGCCAACCAGGTGAACCAGTACGGCGGTTACACCGGTATGCGGCCCGCGGAATTCGTCAACTTCGTTCAATCCCTGGCGGCTGCCGCTGAATTTCCCTTGGAGAAGGTGTTGGTCGGAGGCGATCACCTTGGTCCCCAC
>JBATHN010000961.1:0-2489 GCA_049666885.1 Desulfobacterales bacterium | reverse complement strand
TAGAGAAAACCGGCCGTGAGCAGGTGTATCAGGATGTTGACCAGGTGATAGCCGAAAACGTTGTCCCGGCCGACGTACCAGTTCAGTGCAAAGGTGAAATAGGCCAGGGGGCGCCAGAGCCGTTCTTCCCGCGGGTGCTCCAGCGCCCGCAGCAGGGCATCAAGGTCGAGACGGTCGATGTGGATCTTCGGGTTCTGCAGGATGTTCTGGTAGTCGTCCAAGTGCCAACCGGCCGAAAAACTGTTGCCGTAGATGACTATGATCAATACGGCAAGCATGACCAGGGCCGGACCGGGTCGGTTTGCTCGGGGAGCGCAGGTGCCGTGAGTCATGGTTCGGAGCTTGTCTTGGTCGGGTTATGGACGTTCAGGTAAGGAACTGATCGGCGGCTTCATTTTTTACACGATTTTCTTATAAATGCGGACAGGGGGCAAGCCCCCTGTCCGCATTTATTATATTTCGTTTATCCTTACAGGATGTGGATTATCGCCAGCTGCCGACGCCTCCACCACCCATGGTGATTGAATAGACTTTGGTACCATTAGCCGACCGCGGGCAACGACCGGAACCGTCGGCCACGGACACGAAGATATCCGCACCGTTGGCAGTAGCACCTGCCCCCGGATCGATTTGGACATCATTTGTACCGTTATTCAGCGACAAATCGTAACTGCTTAGAAGGGTCGGAAGGCCAGGCATCGAGGTGTTCTCCGGTTCGGAGAAGTAAGACGCGATGGAGGCGATAACGGAGCCGGCATCAGTTTCCGCCCGGCTGCAGAAGGCCTTGTCGCGGTAGTTGATGAAGTTCGGGATCGCGATGGCGGCCAGAATACCGATGAT
The DNA here is from genome assembly GCA_049666885.1 of Desulfobacterales bacterium. Lineage (GTDB taxonomy): Bacteria > Desulfobacterota > Desulfobacteria > Desulfobacterales > SG8-13 > JARFQH01. The sequence continues at coordinate 1,649 of JBATHN010000961.1, read as the reverse complement.
GGCAATGACGATCATAAGTTCGATCAGGGTGAAACCTTTTTGATTGGTGCCTCTTAATTTCTGAATCATGATGTGACCTCCTCTGTTGAACGTTGTTAAATCTGATGTGTTAGGATTTTATGCTCTATCGTTAAAACTCAATTTAACGTGATGACGCCCTGCTTTGTTTTCTTTCCACCTCCCTTTTCATCTGCTGTGAACCGCGGTTGAATTTGAATCCGTCTGTCATGTTTGCAGGTCCACTTTGCAATGCACGTGCCATAGATGGTTCGTTATTTTTTGAGTTTTTAACCAATTGTATTTAATATGTAATTTCTCATTGAGCCCAATAATGTGACCTTTTCTCTCGCTATAAAGTAATTTTGCAAACCAAAATTTGTTATCTGTTTGACAAAATTTGTCATGGATTTGACAATTCGAGCTTGTCTGTTTTTCAGCGGCGAATGTACCCGGCTAAGGGACAGACATCAAAAAGGATATCGATGTGGCTGAGAGAATTATACTGATATCACCACAAGAGCGTGACCTAAAGGTGGGGTGAAAATTAAGACGACATGCCGAAGGCTTAACGGGTGAGATTGTTGGTGTTCATCCAAAAATGGCCTTTTTCATTCACTGTGGCGGCCCGCAGGGCCATGACCGATTAGTCAATAAAATCGATGATATCCATCAACCGGCTCAACGGGCTCAACCGACTCAACTGATCAAACTTAATCAGGGTGGGCACCTCCGCCCGGATGAACGGTTTCGAATAACGGCTGAAACTCGCCGCCAACGGTCTCTAAGACCAGACTGGTCCCGTCACCAGATAATCAGTTCGGATGCAGCTTGAAGGTTGTGACTTCCATGCGGCATCGGCATAGGGTCCGGTCTAAGACCCCGTAAGCGACTCAGACAGTCAGCCGCTTTTCGCAACCGTTCATCCGGACTCCAGCGCATCATTTTCATGCGCCGTGGCAGCCTCCAGGGCCATGAGCGTTTAACTGGGAACCTTTAGTCCCGCCTAAACGGGAAACCACTCACCTAACGACAAGTGTCTTCGCGGTTAGACGCCGAATTGCAGCAAGGGGCCATCAAGGCCAGATACTAATTGTTTCCCAGCTTGTCCAAACGATAACGCAGAGACCGGAAGCTGATGCCCAGCAATTCGGCCGCCTTGTTCTTGTTGCCGTTGGCGACCTCCAGGGCTTTTAGAAGATAGGCGCGTTCGATTTCTTCGATGATATTGTCCAGGGACACTCCGCGCGTCACCTCGTCGACGTCGAAGCGCCGGTCCTTGACCCCCTCGATCCAGCGGCGTTTGTGTATCGAGAGGGCCAGGCTGTCGGGCAGAAGTATGTTGGTGGTGGACAGCGCCACGCTGCGCTCTAACAGATTTTCCAATTCACGGATGTTGCCCGGAAAATCATACTTGTTGAGCATGTTGATGGCATACGAGGACATCTTGGAAATCTTCTTGCCCATCTCGCGGCAATACTTGTCCAAAAAATGCTGGGCCAGGGGCCGCAGGTCACCTTTGCGCTCACGCAGCGGCGGCATTTTGATTTCAATGACATTCAGACGGTAGAAGAGGTCCTCCCTGAAATTGCCGGCAATCACCTCTTTTTCCAACTGCTTGTTGGTAGCGGCGACAATCCGGATATCGACCG
>JBATHN010000960.1:0-2509 GCA_049666885.1 Desulfobacterales bacterium | reverse complement strand
GGCGATCCGTACCATGCCGCGTTCGGTGTGGCTGCCGGACCAGTAAATTTTCTGACAGCGGCGGCATCGGTAAAACCGCTCGTGGTTTTCCCAGACGAAGTCCGGCACGAGGTGGCGGACCGCATCTTTGGTGACCGGTTCGGTGGTTTGATTGCAGAGAAGGCATCGCGAAAAAGGCCGGATGTCGCGCGGTGCGAGATCCAAGCCGCAAATGACTTCCTTCAGCTGATCGATCGGGTCGTTCGAGTGGATAAAAACGAAAGGACGCCCCTGCAGTTCCCGACACCGCCGCCGGGTGCGGGTGAGCAGGATGCGGCCTGGAACCGCCGCCGCTTTCGAACCGATCGAACCGCAGGGTTCGCTGCAGGCATCGAAACCCAGAATGCGCAACCACTTGGCCAGTTTCCCGAGGGTCTTCTCGACGGTAAACCTGGCGGTCATGACGACCTCCCTCACCGGCGCGTCTGCTGGATGCTCTGATAGGCCTGTTGAATCTGCTTGAATCTTTTCTCGGCCAACGTTTTGAACTCCTCTCCGAGGTGGTCGACCTTGTCGGGGTGAAATTTGCTAACCAGTTCGCGGTAAGCCTTCTTTATGGTCTCCGCCGAAGCCGTCCGGTCGACACCGAGGATCGTGTACGGGTCGTTGCTGTCAAAACGAGTGCTGTCGGGTCCTTGGTCGCGCTCGGCGTGCGCCCTTTCGGCGCCCGTTCCCGGTTTGGCCCCGGTTGCCTGGGTACCGCGAGACCTTTTCTGCAGCGCGAAGAGGTACCGCAGTAGAAACCCCAACACCACCAGGTCGTCCAATCGGCCCCAACCACCCAGAAAATCGGGCAGCAGATCGTAGGGGAAAAAAATATAGAACAGCGCCAGGAGAATGTATAAATATTTCATTACCAGCAACCGGTCAGCGGTATCCGGCAGAACACCACCGTTTCTATCCTCATATGCCGTCCTCTCTGCATACAAAATAACCCCGCCACACGTAAAGAAAAAAGACCGATGCCCGCATTACCATCCTGAATATAGGAAAAAGTCGTCGAATAATCAACGTATGCCGGCAACAATCTATACTGCTCGAAGGGTCGCAAATATAAGTATTATAATATTATATTTCAATTATTTATTAATTTTTTATTAATGTAATATATTAATAAATTTTTACGCCGCCACGGCCAAAGCCGTGGCGGCGTAAAAATTTATTCGTCATCATCTTCACTATCGGCATAGGCCCGTTTTTTCAACCGAAACCGCACGAAACCGGCCACCGTCAGCAGGGCGCCCAGAAAGAAAAGGAACTGGTAAATATGCCCGGCCAGGTAGGTCAGCCAGACGGTGCCCCGGTTTTGTCGCGCGATCCACTGCCGCTCGATTTCCCAGGGAAAGGCGGAAAGGCCTCGGTAAAAGGCGGCATCCACGTCACTGCCGCGCTGAATGTCGGCCAGGATTTCAATGAGCGCGCCCCGACCGTGGGTTTCCGCGATGTATGATACCACCCGGTGGCTTTCTTCGTAGGCCAGTAAAAGCATTCGACTGTCAGTCGGGAAGCGATCGCGGAGCGCGCTCAGGGGAATGAGGTCGCCGGAGAGAATGGCGTCCTCCAGCAGTGACGGCTGCGGCTGTTCGAGGAGCTCGGCCACCCCTTCACTCGCCCACTGGGCCACGCCTTCATCCAGCCATTTCGGAAGAGCGGCATTGCCGCGATTCACGTGCAGAAACAGGTGCACCACTTCATGCTTCAGGACACTTCTGAAATGTGCCGGCCGTCCGGCCAGTTTTCCGAAATCGAGCACGATCAGGTTATCGGACGGAATGGCAAAGGCGGTTATCAGCGGGTGATTTGCCAGACGCCGGAAGATCTCCTCGTTCTGAATCAGCATCACCGTGGGCCGTTGCGACAGGTGCCATCCGAAGAGGTCCACCAGTTCGTTCTCGACGGCCGGAAAAGTGGCGGCCAAATCCTCGGCGGCTCCTTTCAAGGGCTCTTCGTACCGGATTTTCAACCCCGGGCGAACGAGCGTTTCGAACGAAACCGAGGCCGCGGAAAGGACGCCGATCGACTGCATCGCCAGAAACACGATCAGAAAAATCGTTGTCGTTGGTCGTTTCAGGGTCCCCTCCCCCCCGGGCCGAGGTCAACGGCCGGTTTATATGCATACTGTCAAGCTAATAGGTCAATGATATTGCTGCATCAAATCACCGCCCGCTCGTATATGATAATGCCAAATATCAAAATACAAGCACCAAAATACAAAAAAATTCCGAATGACAATATCCAAATCTCAAATTTGAATTGGAATTTCGAATTTCGAATTTCGGTCATTGTGATTAATTTAGGTTCAAACGTTCACCGTTCACCGTTCAGAGTTGTCGGAGTGAATTTTCTCATTGAACCTTGAACCTCTGAACGCTGAACTCGATAACCCAAACGTCCAACATTCAACATCCAACGAAGGACGGGGAAATGCTAAACCCTGAACCTCTGAACCACTGACCCCCGATACCTGACA
>JBATHN010000959.1:0-5408 GCA_049666885.1 Desulfobacterales bacterium | reverse complement strand
GCTGAAGGGCGATAAGAGCATGTGGCTCAACCGGGTAAAGGGCATCGCAACCAGCAGCACTTCTCCGGCCACCACATGCAGGATCATCATCACCGGATAGTCGATCCACTGGTGGTAAGCGATGAAGCCTGTTATAAACGGGGCCGCCACGATGGTCAGGATCACGAAGTCGGAGGCGGAGGTGACGAATTTGACTTCCGGTTGGGTCAGGCGTCGTACCAGAAAAAAGACACATCCGATGATGACCACCACGGTCAGGACATCCACCCACGCGTCCGGGAGCGCCCACCAGCTGAGGTTCAGGGCCTCGTCCAATAAAATTACGTGCGCCAGCAGGAATATCGGTGCAATCACCAGAGCAATGTGGAAAACGAACGTGACAACGGTGAGGACCGGGTGCCGGCGCCAATTTACCGTTCCGAAGGGGATAATCCAGTGAAAAATCGAGCGCAGGCTATATTTCCAGCTCATGTAAGTAAAGATGAACGGCTCTTTTTCCTTAACGAGCATGAACAAACGGACCAATCGGTAGAGACAACCGCCGAAAAACAGAATGAAAGCCAGCCATGCCAGAGGACCGCTGACGAAATTGTAGATCTCACGCATATTTCCCCCTCCTAGCTTGCAAGATCGGTTACGGGTATGACGCGCCGATAATAGGAGCCGTCCTCGAGGGATTTCAAGAGGATCTTCTGGCTGTCGGGACTGAACACCGGATCCCAGACGGCATCACATTGATGTGACCACAGCCTGTCGTCCACGGCTATGGTGTATTTGCCGTTTTTTTGCACCTTGGCGGCCATGCGGTTTCCGTCCGGACTGAACACCGGCTGCCAGGCCATGTCGAACGCGTCTTTCCAGACGCTGCCGTCGGCAACGATCCGGTATTTCCCATCCTGCTTGGCGACTGCCGCGATGCGGCTTCCGTCCGGGTTGAAGACGAGATCGGTGACCAGCTCGTTGAAGACAACCGGCCATGGGGTTGCGTCCACAGCTACCGTCCACTTGCCGTATTTAACGGCAACGATGGCCGCCAGCTTACTGCCGTCGGGGCTGAACAGCTGATGCCAGAGCTGAGAAAACCGGCGGTCCCACACCATTTGACCGTCCTCGGCCAGGGCCCACTTGCCCTCGACCCGGACCGGTGCGATAACCGATTGTCTTTGCGGGTGAAAGACAGGTTCCCAGACGCAGCTGAAAGTCTTGTCCCACGCCTTGCCGTCCACGGCGATGGAGTAATCATAGAGGTTGAGCCGCACTTCGGCGGCCAGGCGCTGCCCGTCCGGGCTGATGGCGAGATTCCAGACGTTGACGAACCGGGTGTCCCAGGCCTTGCCGTCCAGCGCGGCCGAAAAGGTGCCTTCCTGAAACTTGTGCACTTCCCCGGAATCCGCAGCGCTCACCTGCACCGCCGCCGCCGTCTTTTCGCCGTTCGGGCTCATGGCAAAGTAGGTGATGTTGCTGTAGGTTTCCTCCCAGGGCGTGTCGTTCAGCGCCATGCCGTATTGCATATCCTGCTGAAATGCGACGGCGATGTAGCGGCCGTCTGCGCTGTAGATCGGATTCCAGACGTAGCCGAATTTATTTTCCCATGGGGTGCCGTCTTCGGCCATGGTCCACTCGCCCATTTCCGAAACGATGGCGGTCGGGCGGCCGGAGGGGGTAAACCGGAGGTGCCAGATTTTGTCGAATACGGCTTCCCACGTCGCGCCGTTGACACACACGCTGAACTGGCCCTCGTCGATATTGACAATTGCGGCGATTTTTTCGCCGTCGGGACTCACATAGGGCTCTTCGACCCAGCGAAAATTCTCCTTCCATTCTCCGAAAGGAATCCGCTTTTCACCGGTTTCCCAGTCCAAGCTCTGCTCTTCGGCCATTTCCCCTCCTTTGCCTCACGGTTTCCTTTTCGCGGTGGCCCTCTTCTTTTGCTAATCCTCTATATAAAATATTATTTGAAAATGCAATCGTGTGTATCGGCAGTGGTTGCGAGGCTGGTCAGCGGCAGCAAATGCGCGCACCGTGCCGCGAAAAGGATTAAGTATATTTGGCGAATGCACAGGCATAGCGGCTTGTTTCCAGCCGGTTCTTACCTTATTGTTATCAGTTGAGTCGATCGACCCCCTTTGGAATACGTCTTTTATCGATTTTACGTTTTCGTTGTTCAACGCGCCTTAGCGATGCTTTGCAGGTGTACTTTCGGATTTAACGTATAGAGTTTTATTATTAATACGTTGCAGCCCACAGTTCGGTTAATCTTCGACTCCCGCAATTGTCCCGACGCGACACGTCAACGAATTTTGAGGTTGTATAATCTCGCATATTATGGGTATATTCTCATAACAATGACGCCGAAAATGCCGGTTTGCGGTCGAATTTCGTTGACAAGGTTTTGTTCAATCTATAAACAAGTTCTTTGGATTTTTCCTAAAACGGATCAATGAGTCGCTCAAGCTGCAACTCATCAAAGAGCAATTATCAGGAGACAGCTATCATGGCAAACGATGTCAAAGGTTCGGTGCTTGTTGTGGGCGGTGGTATCGCAGGCATGCAATCGGCCCTCGATTTAGCAGACTCAGGCTACTATGTTCACCTGGTTGAAAAATCACCGGCCATCGGTGGTGTCATGAGTGAACTGGACAAGACCTTTCCCACCAACGACTGTGCCATGTGAATTATTTCACCCAAACTGGTCGAGGTCGGCCGGCACTTGAATATCAATCTGATTACCTGCGCCGAAGTTGAAAAGGTTGCAGGATCCCCCGGTAATTTCAAAGCCACCATCAACAAGAAGCCCCGTTTTATCGATGCGGCAAAGTGCACGTCCTGCGGCGATTGTGTCGCGGTGTGCCCGGTTTCCCTGCCCAACGAATACGACCAGGGGCTCTCCATCCGGAAGGCCACCTTTAAAAAATATGCTCAGGCTGTTCCCGGTACCTTCGCCATCCAGAAGGCGGACAAGGCGCCCTGCCGCCTTGCCTGTCCGGCCGGTTTGAATGTGCAGGCATATGTCCAGATGGTGGGAGCGGGCAAGTACAAGGAAGCCCTCAAAATCATCATGGAAGACCTGCCGCTGCCCGGGGTTTTGGGACGGATCTGTCCCCACGGATGTGAAGACGCCTGCCGCCGGTGCGAGGTCGATGAGCCCGTGGCCATTCGCGACTTGAAGCGACTGGCCGCCGATCAATTCGATCCCCGGAATATCGAGATCGAATGCCGGCCGCCAAGGGAAGAAAAGGTAGCGATCATCGGCTCAGGTCCCGCCGGTCTCTCGGCGGCTTACCATCTGGTTCGCAAAGGAATTGTGTCGACAATTTTCGAAGCCTTACCCAAGGCCGGTGGGATGCTGCGGGTTGGCATTCCGGAGCACCGCCTGCCTCGCGAGGTGCTCGACAAAGAGATCGAGCTGATCACCAATCTGGGCGTCGAGATCAAGACAGGAACCCCACTCGGAGCAGATCTGACGATAGAGAATCTATTCAACAGCGGTTTCAAGGCAGTTTACATCGCAATCGGCGCCCACAAGGGCATCGATCTGGGCATACCGGGCGAAAAATCGAGGGGGGCCCGGCAAGGGGTGGATTTTCTCCGGGAAGTCAACCTGACCGGCAAGGCCGAGGTGGGCAAACACATGGCCATCATCGGCGGCGGCAACGTTGCCATCGACGTGGCCCGTTGTGCGGTGCGATTAGGCGCCGAAACAGTCAACATCATCTACCGGCGTTCACGTGATGAAATGCCCGCCTGGGAAGAAGAGATCCAGGCGGCCGAGGATGAAGGCGTTCAAATCGCCTATCTGTCTGCGCCTCAGAAGGTGCTGGTCGAAGACGGCCGGGTCGTCGGGTTGCGCTGCATCAGAATGCAGCTCAGCGATGTCGATTCCTCCGGACGCAAGCGTCCGGTCCCCATTCCGGGCAGCGAGTATGACATCGAAATCGACCAACTGGTGCCGGCCATCGGTCAGAAGCCGGACCTTTCGGCCCTCGAAGACGTGACCGGCATTGACTTCACGCGCTGGGGCACCACGGAAGTGGACGCCATAACCTATGCCACCGGCCGGGAAGGCGTCTTCGCCGGCGGTGATGTGCAGAGCGGTCCGTGGGTGGCCATCGGAGCCATCGCGGCCGGCAAGGAAGCCGCCGAATCGATCCTGCGCTACATCGAGGGTCGCGACATGGCGGAAAACCGCGAACCGATTTCGAAAGACGATCCGCTTTACCGGCCGATTCCGTTCGGCACGGCCAAAGCCGCCCGCGCCAAGATGCCGGCTCTGCCGGCTGCGGAGCGGCGCAGCAACTTCAAGGAAGTCGAATTGGGTTACGCGGCGGCCGCCGGTCAGTCGGAAGCGCATCGCTGCCTCAACTGCGGCTACTGCTGTGAGTGTTACCAGTGTGTGGAGGCCTGCGGGCCAAAGGCCGTAACTCTCGAAACCCATGCCGAGCAACCGGAGCAACTGGAACTCGAAGTGGGCTCGGTTATCCTGGCCCCTGGCTTTCAAACTTTCGATCCGTCAAAGTTCGATGCCTACAACTACACCAAACACCCCAATGTGATCACCTCCATGGAGATGGAGCGCTTTTTGTCGGCTTCCGGTCCCACGGGTGGTCACCTCGTGCGGCCTTCCGACCACAAAGAGCCGAAGAAGATCGCCTGGTTCCAATGCATCGGTTCTCGCGACCTGAACCGCTGCGACAACGCCTACTGTTCATCGGTCTGCTGCATGTATGCCATCAAAGAAGCCGTCATCGCCAAGGAGCACGGCGGCGGCGACCTCGACTGCGCCATCTTTTTCATGGACATGCGGACCCCCGGTAAGGATTTCGAGCGGTTTTACGACAACGCCCGCGAAAAACAAGGGGTGCGTTTCATCCGCAGCCGCGTTCACACCATCGACCCGGTGCCCGACGGCGGTGACCTCGAACTGCGGTACGTGACCGAAAATGGCGAGATGGTGACCGAGACCTTCGACATGGTGGTCCTTTCGATCGGCATGGAGGTCGCACCCGAAGCCGTGGCGCTGGCCCAGAAACTGGGAATCGAGCTGACCGAGGGTCACTTCTGCAAGACCGAAACCTTCGAACCGGTGGCTACTTCAAAGCAGGGTATCTTCGTTTGCGGTGCCTTCCAGGGGCCGAAGGACATCCCGCAGTCGGTCGTGGATGCCAGCGCGGCGGCAGGCGCCGCCGGCGAAATTCTGGCGTCGGCCCGCTTCAGCGCCACCAAATCCAAGGAAGAAATCCCGGAGACCAATGTTACGGGTGAGCGCCCCCGCGTCGGCGTGTTTGTCTGCCGCTGCGGCATCAACATCGCCGGGGTCGTCGACGTCCCGGCCGTAAGGGATTACGCTGCGACACTGCCGTATGTCGAGTTCGTGGCCGACAACCTGTATTCCTGCTCACAGGATACCC
>JBATHN010000958.1:0-3359 GCA_049666885.1 Desulfobacterales bacterium | reverse complement strand
CCGTCCATAAATGGCCCTTTTCCGCAATTCCCCGCCTTCTTCGGGACAGGTCGGCGTCAATCACGCCAAGGCGTGACAGGTCTGCGGAATCGCTTGTGCAGCGCACACGAGTGCGCCTCCGCGCAATGCCGCTGATTTCATTGAACTTGCAGAAAATGGCGATTTCTGGATCGGAAACTCATCAGTGCCCTTAATGAAACCGTGGATGGGCACTATTTAAAAAATTGTTTTAGAGACGCAAAGCATCCCAGCCAGCCTACCATCATGCTGGTCAGCACCATTGCGATAACCATCCTGGTCGGCAGAAAACGGATCTGAAATGAGCCGCCGAAGAGCTCCGGGGTGACGTTTGAAGAAACAGCCAGGAAAAGAAGTAAACAAATCGCCAGGCCAATAATGCCGCCCAAGGCACCCTGGAGCATGCCTTCGATATAGAAAGGGGTTTTGATGAAACGATCTTCGGCACCGACCAGACGCATGATTTCGACCTCTTCACGGCGGGAGTAGAGCACGAGACGGATCGTGTTGGCGACGAAGAAGACGGCGGCCATAAAGAACAAAGCCCCCAGAGCGTAACCGGCCAGACGGAACAGATTGAAGACAGCCGCAAACCGACCGAGCCATCCCCGGCCATATTCCACCTCCTCGACTTCGGGTAGTTTTTCGAGCTGAACGGCGAGTTTTTCAATTTTTGCCCAATTGCGAGTGGCCGGCAGCAGATGCACTTCGAATGCATCGGGCAGGGGATTTTGCTTGAGATTGTCCAGCAGGAAGGTCTGGCGCGGCAATTGTTCTCTCAGTTGTTTGAGCGCCTCATCGCGGGATATGAAGTTCACCTTCTCGACGCCGACCATGCCGTGCAGCATTTTCTGCAGCCGGGACACCTCGGTTTCAACGACACCGTTTTTAAGATACACCATAATGTGAACGCCCTTTTTCCAGGCGTTGATCAGGTCGTTGGCGTTTAAGAAAAAAAGGGCAAAGGCACTCACGATCAGAATCGAAAGCGCGATGGTGACGATCGTGACCAGACTTAAAAACCGGTTTTGCCGAATATCCTGCAAGGCGCGTTTCAGATACCGCATCGTCAATTCCTAGTCTGCCGTCTTTCACGCCGCTCAAACATTGCGGTTCCGTTCAGGGTCAATTGTCGGGCATGTTCACCAGTCGGCCGGCATTGAGGTGGACCACGCGGCCGCCGGCTTTTCGAATCAGCTCCTGGGCATGAGTGGCGATAATGACCGTCGCACCGCGGGTGTGATAAGCTCTTAGAAGGCCGATAACGTGGTCGGCGGCCGCGGCATCCAAACTCCCGGTCGGCTCGTCCGCCAGAATGATTTCGGGATCGCCGACCACCGCCCGCGCAATGGCCACGCGTTGCTGCTCACCGCCCGATAGCGTCGGCGGCAGCGCATTGATCCGTTGTTCCATGCCGACTGTCCGCAGAACGCTTTTGACCTTTTTATTGATGAGTCGCCGCTTCTGGCCGGCTGCTTCCAGAACAAGCGCCACATTGTCATAAACGGTTTTGGTCGGAATGAGTTTGTAGTCCTGGAAAACGATGCCGAAGTTGCGTCTCAAGAAGGGAACCTTCTTGCGGGGAATACGCGTTAAATTCATCCCGTTGACCAGGATCTGCCCGTCTGAAACCGGCTCTGCCAGATAAAGGAGTTTGAGAAGCGTGGTTTTTCCGGCACCGCTCGGGCCATTTATGAAGAGGAGTTCATTCTTGTAGATATCAAGAGTGATATCGACCACGGCGGTTTTGGCACCGTAGTGGCGGTAAACATGGAACATGCGGATTATGGCGGTTTTCTCTTCACCGTCTTTCATTCCAGAATTTCCAGATTGACCGCTTTCTGTAAAAAGGCCTTGGCGATTTTGAAATCGTAGAGCGCGTTGAAATAATTGACCTGAGTGCTGGTCAGCAGGTTCTGGGCTACCAGGGTGTCGACCGACGTCGCGACTTGCTCTTTGTACCGCTCATCGGTGATGCGGAGGTTTTCCTTGGCCTGTTCGACCGCCTTTTCGACAGCGAGGATGTTCTTTTCCGATTCCCGGGCTTTTAGATACGAAACCTCTACCTCCAATCGGGCCTGATCGATCGTCTTCTGCCGGGCTATTTTGGTCTGCGATAGACGGCGGCGCTTCTCGCTTTCGCCGTATTTGGTGCGGCCCCATTCCCAAAAATCCCAGGAGGCGATGGCCGTGAACGACCAGCCGTCGGGATTTGCGAACTGCTCGTCGTCGGTCAAGGCCCAGTTGGTAGCCGTTTTAAAGTATTCCCCATTGAGCGCAACCGAAGGGAAGTAGTCCTTCCGGGCGATGTCCACTTCCTTTTCGGCGATTTGGATGTTCAGATCGCCGATTTTAATGTCCAAACGGTTCCGAACTGCCAGATCGAGGAAGTAGTCCACCTCATTTTCCAGGGGCGTGTAGGTTTGGATGTCGACGAGGCGCACCGGCGCGTTGACCGGCCGGCGCAGGATCACGTTGAATTCCGAATCGGCCGTATCCAGATTGTTCTGGGCCGTGATCAGACTCTGGCGGGCATTCGCCAGTTGAACTTGAACCTGTAGCAGGTCGTTCAGTGGGGTCATGCCCACCTCGTAAAAGTTGCGGGCCACCTCCTCCTGCGCTTCCAGGACCTTGACCGTGTTGCGGGCGACGTCGAGCAATTTTTCGGCTTTCAGCACGTTGTAATAGGCCTGCTTGATCTGAAAAATCACCTCCAGACGGGTAAACTTCTGGCTTAGTTCGGCAACGTTCACCCCCAGCTCGGCGACCTTGTACTGGTTGATCAGGGCAAAGCCCTGAAACAGCGGCTGCGTGAACCCGGTTGTCACGGTAAACGAATTGCCCACGCTGGGAGAGACGCCGGCAGCAAACCCGGCCACCCCACTGTCGTTGCGGACACCGCGATAAGAGGCATTGAACGTGGGGAGCAGATTGGTTTTTTGGATTTTCCGGTTGTCACGGGCGGCTTCGATCTCCTGTCCGGAACTCTGCAGGTCGAGATTGGCGGTGATGGCCGTGTCCACAGCCTCCCGCAGGGTCATCGGGGTCGCCGATTCCTGGGCACCGCTACTGCCGGGAATCGAAAGAAAACAACCCAACACAAAAAAAGTTTGCAGCCAACGGTTGAGACCGCTTGGCCACCCGCCTTTCTGGGCGTGAGTATGTCTTCGCACGGGCGCTCTCCAGTGGTTTGAGATTGACCGGTTTGAAATCAGCTGATATACACGGGGTCGAGTTCAAGGAGTGCTGTCTCCAGTTTTCCTTGCTCAAAGCCTCCACTGAAACCCATTTATCCGGCTTCTTCCAAAATCGGTGGAGGCTTTTATATATCCAATTCGCCT
>JBATHN010000957.1:0-2181 GCA_049666885.1 Desulfobacterales bacterium | reverse complement strand
TCTATAGGGTTCTCGTTTTTACAGAGATCGGCGGCATTATGTCGTTGACATCTCTGTGTTTATAGTACGAAAATGAAATTTGGGTCACATCCATAGCCTAAAATAACCGGCTCAACAGGCTTAACGGGCTCAACGGACACAACCGAATAAGGTGGGCACCTCCGCCCGGATGTACGGTTGCGAAAGACGGCTGAAACTCGCCGCCAACGGGCTGAGCCCGGACGAGTGCCGTCTTCAAATAATGAGTTCGGATGCAGCTTGAAGGTCGAGGCTTCCAAGCGGCATCGGTATAGGGTCCGGTCTAAGACCCCGTAAGCGTCTCAGGCAGTCAGCCACTTTTCGCAACCGTTCATCCGGGCTCCGGCGCGTCATTTTCATACTCCGTGGTGGCCCAGGGCCATGAGCGTTTAATATGTAAACTAAGATGGCACCCAACCTTTTCTGCGAGGAATTGCCCCGCGGTGATTGACGGAAAGCGCAGGCGCTGAGATGTACATCCCCTTTGACAAGGTTCACAACATCGGGTTCATCTCGACCCGTTTTGCCGGAACCGACGGCGTTTCGATAGAAGCGGAGAAGTGGGCCAACGTGTTCAAAGAAGAAAGGTTTCATTGTTTCTATTTTGCCGGAGAGCTGGACCGGGACCCTTCGCGGTCTTGCCTGGTGCCGGAGGCTCATTTTCTGCACCCGGAAATCCGGTCGATTTTCAACATCGCTTTCGCCCTCGACACAAACGGCGTGAGAGAACGGAAGCTGACCACCAAAATCCAAGCCATCAAGGAGCACCTTAAAGATCATCTATACGATTTCATTCGACAATTCAACATCGATCTCCTGATACCGGAAAACGCGGTGACCATACCGCTGAACATCCCGCTCGGGCTGGCGATCACCGAGCTCATCGCGGAGACCGGTCTGCCCACCATCGCCCATCATCACGATTTTTTCTGGGAGCGCCACCAGTTCAAGACAAACGGGGTCTGGGATTATCTCAACATGGCTTTTCCGCCGCATCTCCCGCCGATTCGCCATGTCGTCATCAGTTCTTCGGCGAGCAACCAGCTCAGCCTCCGGACGGGCATTGCAGCCACCATCATCCCGAACGTGATGGATTTCGAACATCCCCCCTCGCCGCCGGACGACTATGCCGGCGATGTCCGCAAAGCGCTGGGACTCGACCCGGATGAACGGTTTATCCTTCAACCGACCCGGGTGGTCAAACGCAAGGGCATCGAACATGCGATCGAACTGGTGAGCCGGCTCGGCATGAAAGCACGGCTTGTCATCTCCCATGCTTCCGGAGACGAGGGACACGACTACGAGCAGCGGATCATCGACTACTCACAGCGGATGGGGGTGAACACGCTTTTTGTCTCGGACATCATTAACGATCGCCGGGGGACAATGGCGGACGGGCGGAAGATTTACAACCTCTTCGACATCTACCCCCACGCCGATTTGATCACCTACCCCTCCACTATCGAGGGATTCGGCAACGCCTTCCTGGAAGCGGTCTATTTCAAGAAACCGATCCTGGTCAACCGCTATTCGATCTACACCATCGACATCAAGCCCAAGGGATTCAGGGCCATTGAAATCGACGGTTATGTGACCGATGAAGCGGTGGCACAAGCGCGGGCGGTGCTCGAAGATCCCCGGTTGAGGGAGAGAATGGTCGCGACCAATTACGCACTTGGAGAGAAGTTCTATTCCTACGCCGTCCTGCACGAAAAACTGATGAACCTCATGGTGTAGTCGGTTCTTAAGATGTGAGAAACCGGTGAAAACTCTTGCAGCGGCGGTATGGCCACTCGTCGAGCGTCGCCGGCTCTAATCGGAGAGCTTCTTCATCACCTCCAGGTATTCCGGCGAGCGGGAGAGATAGAAGGAAAGCGCCCGCGCGAAGTCCTTGCCGAGCACCCCGTCGATGAACATCTGGCTGATCTCCCGGTTGCGGTCCAGGGCAAATTGAGAGATGACCAGGATCTGGCGTTCTTCCTCGCTGATGGTGCCGAGCAGGCGCAGCAGGGCGGTGCGGGCCCGCGGCTGGTACATCCAGAAGTAGAGCATGTCGAGGACGTTGATCATGACAATTTTTTCCAGATCGCGTGCTTCGGCACTGTCCTTGGCCGACATCCGGCGGGGGCGGTTGAGGATGTCACGGGTGCCGGTCTCGGGGAA
>JBATHN010000956.1:0-2797 GCA_049666885.1 Desulfobacterales bacterium | reverse complement strand
CCTGAAGGGCTGCCGGGCGTTGATCCTTGAAGCCAATCACGATACCCGCATGCTGATCGACGGGCCCTACCCCTGGCCTTTGAAACAACGTATTCAGAGCCGGTTGGGGCACCTCTCCAACACGGATTCCAGGCACCTGTTGTCTGACGTCGCCCATGCCGACCTCGAACACGTGATCCTCGCCCACCTCAGTGAAAAAAACAACACTCCCGGCACAGCCCTTAACGCCATCGCACCGGCACTAACCGGCACCCGCACCCGGCTGGAAGTCGCCGTCCAGGATCGCTGCACCGAGATCGTCTGTCTGCGCTGAAACCGGTTTGGGGCGCCAGGTGTGTTATATTTTCGCACCCTTTCCATGAATCGAGCTTCCACTGTTTCTTTTTTACCCATCTTCTGTAACCGAGTACGACCGCAACGACTTTTCAAGACTGTAAAAAATCTTTAATAATAAGCGACAATTCAAGAGGTTGTTGTAGATACCCCAAAAAGAGGAATACGGTTGGCATGCGCATTGCTCCATGAGGATGTCAAACCGTGAATCAGTTCATCACGGAAGACATCCTAAAACCAATACAAAGGAGTTTTTGACCATGAAACACATCAAGACCAAGATCGGTATCGTCGCGATTGTATTCACAGTTGGAATTGCCGCAGTGGCTTTTTCACATGGATGGAATGGCTCGGGATACGGTAACTACATGATGGGACCGGGAATGACGGGCTACGGCCCGGGATATAACGGTTACATGATGGGACCGGGGATGATGGGCTACGGACCGGGATACGGCGGCCATATGATGGGTTACGGTCCATACGGAAATGGTAATTTGTCGCCGCAGGACACCACCAAACTCGAACAGTCTCAGCAAAAATTTTTCAACGACACCAATGATCTGCGCAATTCAATTCAGGAAAAACAGTTCGCTCTGAATCAGGAACTCCAGCAGACCAATCCGGATCGGGACAAGGCCACCAACCTGCAGAAGGAGCTGTCGCAGCTTGAGTCCCAGTTCGATCAAAAAGCTCTGGAACATCAGCTTGACCTGCGAAAAAACTTTCCGGATAACGCTCTCAGCATGGGTTACGGCCGGGGGGGATACTGCTGGTAATCTCACCCTCACTGACTGAAGGCGGCCATCAAGCCACCTTCAGTGGGCCGCGTATGATTTCTATCCGACCGACATCCAATCTGTGACATGGAGGGTGCCACACCTTGCTGCAGATGATGAATGAAACAGGCAAACCGAATCGCACGCGCCGACGCTATGATCGCCTCGCCTTCGCGTACGACATCATCGAAGCACCGTTCGAGCGGTTCCGCTTTGCCGGCTGGCGGGTCCGACTGCGAGAGCGTATCACGGGGACCTGTGTGCTGGAGGTCGGCGTCGGCACGGGCAAGAATTTCCCCTACTACCCTTCCGGGGTGAAGGTTGTCGGCATTGATTTGAGTCCGCGCATGCTGGCACGAGCCCGACGGAAGGCATTAAAACTCGACCGATCTGTCGATCTGCGCGAGATGGACGTCCAGAGCCTTGAATTCCCAGATCACTGCTTCGAAACCGTCTTTGCCACCTTTGTCTTCTGCTCGGTACCCGACCCGGTGGCCGGTCTGCGCGAGCTCCGGCGCGTATGCAAGCCGACCGGCCGGCTTCTGCTGCTTGAGCACATGCGTCCGGAAAACTTCGTGGTGGGGCTCATCTTCGATGTCCTCAATCCGATGGTGGTTCGCATGATGGGCGCAAACATCAACCGGCGGACCATGGACAACATTCGGTCGGCCGGCTGGACCGTCCGGCTCGAAGAAAACCTGTCTTCAGATATTGTCCGTTGGATCGAAGCCGTACCGTAGATCGTGTCAAAGATCACATGGTGGATTATGATGCGCAAAAATTGCGCAGATAAAATACTGATCTCCGCCAAAACGGGTATTTCTGATCCAACCATCCCTACCATTACGTCTGATGGGGCTGCCTATCCGACTTGCGCGTTTCAGTGTATTTACTGTCTCCAAACGCTCGTATGTCACAACATGGTACATCCGGCACGCAAAATGCGTTACCGTTGACGCAGGGTTGAAACCAGATCGGAGGGAAGCGGTTTGCAGTTAAATTTACACCTCGAATCACTCTTTCGAATCTATGAAATCGAAACCGCCTTGTTTCCGCACCGATAGCGGCAGCAAGCAATCGGAGGCATAATAGGAGGCATAAAATGAACCTACACAAGTCTTACCAGAGGGACGTGGATCCGGTATGCGGCATGCGGGTCGATCCGGAAAAAACGGTTCAAACTTTTGATTACAAGGGTCTAACGTATTTCTTCTGCGCCGAGAACTGTCGGAAGGAGTTTGAAAATCAACCGCAGAAATACCTGGCAAAATCGCAGGAGACGAAACGCAAGGGTTTCTGGGCTCGATATCTCGAGCGACTCAACCGGGCAACCGGCGGTAAGCCGCCAAGCTGTTGTCACTGACCCTAATTTTATTTTTACAAGAAACAAAAACACCTCGGTCGCACCTGCGCAGACAGGAAAAAAGGGAAATGAAGCAACTCGTAGAAGTATTTTCGTAAGCGTTCACAGGGCACCGAATCTGCTTTGTTGTCGGACACTTGAAGTACAAAAGTACGTCTGCGCGCCCGACGCCTTGCATCTGCGGCACCCTGTAAACGCTTACAATGAGGTGGTTTGAAGCGCATCGGAGGACTTTGCAACCCTGTGAATGGTTACAATGCGTTCGCTATCGCAATTTAGACTATCCGGCAATCTCAGTCAATTCGACATCGAAGTTCAAGGT
>JBATHN010000955.1:0-3596 GCA_049666885.1 Desulfobacterales bacterium | reverse complement strand
ATGCTGCGCCAGCATCCGCTTTCGGCAGCCGTTCTGATGCATGCTTATCCTATGCGAATGTCTGCCATTAAGGTAAGCGCATCAAACGTATTCATATCATCTCAGCAGACCACCGAACCAGCTGCATTGTGATACCCGCCAAATAACCTGCTAAACAGGGTTTCACACAGTGTGCGATCATAAAGTAAGTCGCACGGCAATAGGAACCGCATACCTGCGAGCCGCGCATCAGTTGTTTGAATCACAACCGCGGATCCTTGATACCTCAAAGAAGACGCCATCGATGCAGTGCTGCGGTGTGTCGCAACGTTTCCGGCGGGCAGCGAGATCGTGCTGACATTCGCGCCTCCAACAAGCGACTCTCCTTCGCCACAGGCTCTGCATACCGCAAGCTTTAGCGAGCTTTGGTTGAGCTATTTCGAGTCTGATACTTTCGAAGCAAAATTGGATGATCTGATTAGAAAGTTATGAATGCCCTGCACGGAAGTCCTCCTTCTCTCCCCCGTTTTTCGATATCTTGTTAAAACCTCAGCGTAAACACGGTTTTCCCGCCAGGGGTGCAGCCGACGCTGAGAGTGCCCTTGTGCAGTCGCATGATCTGGCGAGAGAGACTCAGGCCGATCCCAGACCCGCCCGGCTTGGTGGTGAAGAAGGGGATGAAAATTCTTTCCGCTACTTCCTCTGGGATGCCCTTACCGTTATCGATGACCTTGATCACAGGGCTTCCTTGGCCGTCGGTTTCAGCTGCCAGATCGATCTGCGCCTTCTCCAGCACATTCACCGCTTCGAGGGCGTTCTTGCACAAGTTGATCAGCACCTGCTCGATCAGGGTCGGATCGGCGGTGATCTCAAGGGAGTGGGGCTCGACCCGGGTCTTGAACGCGACGGATTTCTGGGCGAGCTGATCCTGCATGAGGCTTTTAACCCGTTCCATCAGTTTGGTGACCCGGACGATTTGAAACTGCGGTTGGGGGATTCGCGTCAGTTCCCGGTATTTCTCGATGAAAGCCATCAGGCCTTTGCTGCGCTTTTCGATGGTCTCTACCGCAGCGCATACATCTCGGATCTTCTCGCTGCGGGCATCCACCGGTTCCACATCGCACTCGCCGGCGAGCAGGCCGTTGGCAGTGGAGGCGAGCGAGGCGATCGGGGCGATCGAGTTCATGATTTCGTGGGTCAGAACCCGGATCAGGTTCTGCCACGAGTTCATTTCCTTTTCTTGGAGCTCGTTCTGGATGTCCTGCATGGCTACCAGCAACAGCGGACGCTGCCGCAGGACGAATCCGGTGGTGTAGATGGACAGCTGCAGCAGGTTTTCGTCGCGCTTCACCTTTACGAGACGGTTTTCACCGGGAGCGAGCCCGACCAGCGTTTCCGCAAGCGTCGGGCTGATCGGCGCCAGATCATTGATGCGGCGTAGATTGGGGATTTTCAACATCCGCTTGGCGGCGTTGTTGATCAGCTCCACATTCCCATCGGCCTGAAAAGCGAGCAGCCCGACGCCTACGTGGTCGATAATCGTCTGGAGAAAGCGGAAGTGCTCTTCCTTTTCGAGCTTGGCTCGGCGGAACTCGGCAATGACTTCGTTAAGGGCCGCGGTCAACTCCTCGAAGCCTGAGCCTTTGAGGCCGTCGGTGAAGGACCGGGAAAAATCGGCATACCGGATGGAAAGCACAAGCTGTGCGAGATCCCGGTTGGTCCGGGTTACGTAGTGGCCCAGCGCGAAGATCTGGCCGGCGGCCGCCAACGCGAGGAGAATGCCGACCGCCCTGAATTCAGTCAGCAGGAACAGGTAGAAGATTAAAAAGACCGTTGCGGCCAACAGGATGACCCGTACAATGCAATTGATGAGAAATCGTCTATATACCATGTGTGAGTCCGTTCGGGTGAAGGGGGAAGCCGCGTTCCGCTACAGGCTGTACTTCTCCATGCGTCGATAGAGCGAGGTGCGCGTGATCCCGAGCTCCCGGGCCGCGTGGGAAATGTTGCCGCCGTGCTTCTTGAGCACCTTGCGCACAACAGTTTTTTCCACTTCCTCGAGGTGGTAGCGTTCAAACACGAGGCCTTCGGCTTCAGGGCCGGTTTCCGGAAAAAGAAAGTCCGCCGGCTGGAGAAGGGACGTCTCCGACAGTATGACCGCCCGCTCCAGGGTGTGCCGCAGTTCGCGGATGTTGCCCGGCCAGTGATAGCGCTCCAGTTTCTTCATGGCCGCCGGGCCGATCCCCGTGAGGGGTTTCTTGTATTTACGCGAGTAAACCCCCAGGAAGTGTGCCGCCAGGAGGGGGGTGTCACCGATCCGCTCCCGCAAGGGCGGCAGCCGGATCTCCACTGTGTTCACGCGGTAGAGCAGGTCCTGCCGGAACTCGCCTCGCGAGACCATGTCGTGGATGGGCATGTTGGTGGCGCAAATGAGACGGATGTCAATTTCACGGGCGGCATGGGATCCTACCCGCATGATTTTGCGGCTTTCCAACACGGTCAGCAGCTTGGACTGCAGGGTCAGGGAGAGGTTGCCGATTTCATCCAGGAACAGGGTTCCCCCTGAGGCCAGCTCGAAGCGCCCGGCGCGGTCCTCCCGGGCATCGGTGAACGCACCTTTAACGTGGCCGAACAACTCGCTTTCGAAGAGGGTCTCGACCACGGCCCCCATGTCCACGCTGATAAAGACCTCGTCGGCCCTTTTTGATTGACGGTGCAGCGCTCTGGCCACCAGCTCTTTACCGGTGCCGTTCTCACCGAGAATCAGTACATTTGCATCGGTAGACGCTACTTTGTCGATGGTTGCAAACACCTGCTGTATGGCCGGGCTCATTCCGATCATATCGTGATAGCGCTGGTCGATGTCCCGGCTCATTTGCCGTTCGCGGGAACGAAGCTTATTCACTTCCAGCTTGGAATAGCGAAGATTCAGCGCCGAAGAAATGGTGGCCAGCAGCTTTTCATTTTGCCAGGGTTTGAGTACAAAATCCGTTGCCCCGGCCTTGACGGCCTTGACCGCCATTTCCACATCACCAAAGGCGGTAACCAATATGACCACAGCAGCCGGATCGATCTGCAGAATCTTGTCCAGCCACATGAAACCCTCCACTCCGCTGGTGGCATCCATGGTGAAGTTCATATCCAGCAGGATAACATCGTAATTTTCATTGTTCAGCAGAGAGGGAATCTTCTCTGGATCCTGTTCGGTGTGAACCAGCGAAAAATGTTGCTTTAAAAATAAGCGCGCCGCCAACAGCAAATCCTCATTATCATCCACGATAAGTATGTTGCCTGTATTTTTAGCCATTTGTGTAAATCCAGCTCTATAATCATCTGCCAAATTCTTAGTTGCCAAAAGCGTACCAATCTGCTCTGAAATAAGGTGAAGAAGCACTATTTTTATATTTTGGTTTGTAGAATCCTAATTAACTGAATTTATGACATATATTATGTTCATAAATCCGGCCAAAAAACACATCCTTCATGCAGGGGCAGATGAGAAACACACTTAGCACAACTGTACGAATTCGTACACCTATTGTATCGTTTACGGACACCCCACCTTGGGGAGGCGGCCTGATGATGCAACATTCAAAATACAAAAATCCATTCCCAAT
>JBATHN010000954.1:0-2028 GCA_049666885.1 Desulfobacterales bacterium | reverse complement strand
CGAAAGGGGAAACTTTTATGCATTCAGGTTACTCGTGTGCAAACTGTAACGCAAACATGAAAAAAATCAGCTGTAGACCGCCGTCTGTCGCCATTCTCGCGGGTATTTTTTCCTTCTTGATCTCAGCCTGCTCCCCATTAAATCCACCGTCATCTCCCGCTGAGAGTACGCCGGAAAAGGCAGGAAAGTCGCATGGGTTTGACCATTCCCATACCGAATTCAATCTCATTTTGGAAAAATACGTTACAAACGGCTGGGTGGATTACCAGGGCATCCTTGAAGAATCCGATACATTTTACCGATATATCAATTTATTAGGGGCGGTAAACGCAGAAACCTTGGCAAGGTGGAACCGGGATCAAAAGATAGCCTATTGGATAAACGCCTACAATGCGTTCACCATTCAGGCCATAATCGAAAGATACCCGATAAGAGGCCGCAGCCTGATCGGGCACTTTTTTCCCCAAAACAGCATTCTCCAGATATCCGGAATTTGGGACCGCCTGAAATTTAATGCCGTCGGCCAGTCAGTGACACTGGGCCAAATCGAGCATGAAATTTTGAGAAAATTGTTCGATGAACCCAGAATTCATTTCGCGATTGTTTGCGCCTCCAGAAGTTGTCCGGCACTTAGATCGGAAGCCTACCGCTTCGACATTTTGGAGTTTCAGCTTCACGAACAGACGGTTGAATTTATTAACGATCCGGCCAGAGGGGTTCGCTGGGACGCGGCCAAACAGCGCCTGTATATTTCAAAGATATTTAAATGGTTCAAAGAAGATTTCAAGCAAAAGACGGCCGCTTCCGAAGCCCCGACCCGATCGGAAATGCCTGAAAACCCGTTGCTGACGTTCATCCGGCCCTACATCCGTAACGAATCCATAATTGACGCAGTGGGCGGCAACAGGAATGTCCGGGTGTCCTATTTGCCCTATGATTGGCGTTTAAACGAACAGATTTAATTGTGCCCATCCGCGGTTTCATAAAGGGCCCTGATAAGTTTCCGATCCAGAAAACGCCATTTTTCGCAAGTTCAAGGAAATCAAGGAATTGTGCGGAAGCATACTTCTGTAGGCCGCACAAGCGATTCCGCCGATTGACGCCGTAATTGCGGAAAAGGGCCATTTATGGACGGAAACTAAATAGCCTCACCATCTCCAAGGAGTCGCGGCACCGATGGTCAATAATAAGCCGACATTTACATCCTTTTTTAGGGGCATTACGCTATCTTTATTTGCCCGGCTGATAATTTCGGGCATCGTGTTGATCGTGATATTCAGATACGCTCACGCTACTTCCGATTTGAGTGAATCGCAACTGCTGCGGCTCAAGAACGGTGCAGTTCTGGTCGCCGTTCAGCAAACCGACGAACCGTCAAAGAGAATGGTGGAGGCGACGATTCTAATCGATGCACCGGCAGAAAGCATCTGGCAGATCATGGTCAACTGCCATGAAATCCCAACCTTTGTTCCAGGACTGAAAGCCTGCCGGGTTTTGGCGGCAGGCGAGAACTGGGAAATCATACGTCATGAAGTCAAATGGATTTGGTTCTTACCCAGACTCTCTTATGTGTTCCGGGCGGTTTATCAACCCAACCGGCAAATCGATTTTGTCAAAATTGAAGGGGATCTGCGGGAAATGAAAGGAACCTGGCACCTGACCCAATTGAATGAGACCGGCCCAACCATTGTGCGCTACAGCGTCTACCTGGATCCCGGTTTTTTTGTCCCACAATGGATTGTCAGGCAGTCGCTCAAGGCAGACCTGCCGGCCGTACTGACGGCTCTTCGTACAGAAGTCCTGGAAAGCCGGAATGGAAATAAACCTTAGGAATGTCTCTATGGCGTTTGAACGGAAAAAGATATCCATTATAATACCGGTCTTAAACGAGGGTAACACCATTGGATTATGTTTGGACCGATTAAACGAACAAGCCGAACCCCACGAAATTGTGGTCGTTGACGGCGGCAGTCTGGATAACACCTTGGCTATCGTCCGCACATTTCCGGAAGTCAAATGGTCACGCGC
>JBATHN010000953.1:0-2184 GCA_049666885.1 Desulfobacterales bacterium | reverse complement strand
GTTTAGGAGAACGGCGGAGGGCGGACGGCGGAAGTGGGTTAAATAAATGGCGGAATGAAATAAAGGGTCAGGGTTTAGGGTTCAAGGTTCAAAGGTTATAAAATGCTGATATCCAAAACTTTATATGCCATTGTTTGGATTGGCTGCTTTCACCCATTGGGTGAAACATGGAATTCGACTCAATTGACGCGTCATACGATTAGTAGAGGCCGGTTATGGCCCTTAACTGGCAACCGTGAATCCCGCTTGGGCGGGAAACCGTTCAACCTATGTAATAATTAAAAGCCCCCGGATCTATTTTCAATGGGAGGTGCGTACCGCATCGCAGCCTGCCGGTCGCATGCCCGGTGTTTTAACCGGCCGATTGGGCTTGACACATCCACTGAAGACCGATAATCAGAATAAGACCTGCGGCAATCTCCGATCCCGATGACACACTTTTTTATGGCTCGGGAGGGCAAATGCAGCTTAATTTTCTTTTTCACCCCCCTCACCCCGCATCTCTTCCGGCGGACACCTTTCGCCCCCTTTTATTTTCATTCACCATCTTTGGACCGCACGCAGGCTCCGCGGTATTCATGTTGTACGGCCGGAGGTCGACATGCAATACGTGATTATCGGAAACGGCGTGGCCGGTATTACCGCCGCCGAGACCATTCGTCAGTACGATCCGGAGGGAGGCATTACCCTGATAGGTGACGAGTCTGTTACGCCTTACTGCCGCCCCATGATCAGCCTGGTCCTCGAAGGCGCGATCGCACCGGAGAAGCTGCCGATCCGCAGCTCCCGGTTATACGACGACCTGAATATCCAAGCGGTACTCGGAAACCGGGTGACCGCCATCGATGTCGAAAAACGGACTGTCGTCGTCGGTGGCACCGCTTACGGATTCGACAAACTGCTGATCGCCACGGGGGCTGATCCGCGTCCGATCAAAGCCGAGGGGGTTGCACTCGGGAATATCTCTTACATGCGGCACCAGGGCCATGTGCGCACCATGCTGGCAGGACTAGAGGGCGCACGCCGGGCACTGGTTCTCGGCGGCGGCCTGGTGGGATTCAAGGCGGCCTATGGTCTCCTGCGCCGCGGCCTGGCCGTGACGATGCTGATCCGCTCGGGCTACCCCCTGTCGATGCAGGTGGACGAAGACGCCGGGCTGATAATTCGCGACGAATTGGTGCGTCACGGTCTCGACGTGCGGGTCGACATTGAAGCGATTGCTTTCGAGGGCAACGGTCGGGTCCGGGCTGCACATCTTTCAGACGGCAGTCGGCTGTCGTGTGACATCGTGGTCATCGGCAAAGGCGTGCTGCCGGCGCTGGCTTTTGTGCCGCGCGACCGGATCCGGACCGACCTGGGGATCGTGGTCGACGGGCGAATGGAAACCAGCGTGGCCGGAATCTTTGCTGCCGGAGATGTGGCCGAATACATTGACATCGCCCGCAGCACCCCTTGGGTCAACGCCATCTGGCCCGAAGCCGTAAATCAGGGTCGGATCGCCGGTCTGAACATGGCCGGGCGGCGGGTTATCTATACGGGCAGCCTCAGCCGCAACGTGATCCGGATTTTCGACCTGGACATCATGGCCGGCGGGATTGTCAACCCGCCGCCGGACGCCTTATACCGGACGCTGGTTTTCAAGAACGCGAACAAGAGGCTCTACCGCAAGCTGGTCTTTCAAGGGGACCATCTGGTCGGCATGGTGTTGGTGAACGGCATCGAGCAGGGAGGGGTGCTGTTGGCGGCCATTCAAAGCCGGGCGCAGCTGAACGTTCCGCGCGAAGCGCTGCTGGAGCCCGGATTCAACTATGGCCGATTGCTGTGGCGTCCGGCGTAAGCGTTTACAGTGTACCGCATCTGCTTTGTTGTCGGGCACTTGAAGTACAAAAGTACGTCTGCGCGCCCGACGCCTTGCATCTGCGGCACCCTGTGTAAACGCTTACAATTAGTTGTTTGAAGCGCATCGGACTTTGCAACCCCGTAATTGGTTACCGTCCGGCGACAGCCTGAAACTTCCTCTCAAATTATAGACAAAGGAGGCCATATGAAGCAAGTCATCGTCCATCCGGAACGTTGCGTCGGCTGCATGCAATGCATGCCGGCCTGCGCGACTGCCCATTCCCGCACCGGGCAGCTGTTCACGGCAATCATGGAAACGCCGCTTCCCCGGTCGCGGGTCCACGT
>JBATHN010000952.1:0-3098 GCA_049666885.1 Desulfobacterales bacterium | reverse complement strand
GCCCGTGACGTAGGCCATCAGCGGATGACCGTTGGCAACCCGAACCACGCGTCGACCGTCGGTGATGAGGTCGACCGGACCGGTTATGGCGAGCGTGGAACCGAGTTCGGCTGCCAGGATGCCGGCGGCCCTGGCGGCTTCGTCGACGCCATGAACGGCATCGACGCCTTTGGTTCGGGAGTTTTCATCTTGCAGCGACAGGATCTCCGATGCATTGCCCCTCAGGACGCTGATGCGGGTTTGCGACAGGATCTTTCGGGCCGATTCGGTTCGCAGTCTGGTAGCGCCTGCTCCGACCGGGTCGAGGACGATCGGGATCTTTTTTTCAGTGGCCTTCCGGCCGGCAGCGATCATGGCCGCCACCCATTCTTCGGTGAGGGTGCCGATGTTCAAAACCAGCGCGCCAGCATACGAGACCATTTCCTCGACCTCATCGATCGCATGGGCCATGACCGGAGAGGCGCCCATCGCCAGCAGGGCATTGGCCGTGTAGTTCATGACGACAAAATTCGTGATGTTGTGCACCAACGGTTTTCTCTCACGGACCGCCCTGAGATTTCGGGCCGCCTGTTCAGCCAAATTTTCCATAGCGCGCCTCCAAAAAGAAAAGCCGTTTCCCGAGGGGAAACGGCAGACATCAGCGGTCGTTGGAACCGGTCAGCGGCGTCGTTTTCCCTTCGCTGGCATTACCCAGATCAGGTTCTAAGGGTATGATCTCAGGCCAAACGGCCACCCCGAAAACCGCGAGAATTCGTAACGAAAATAATTGGTGAAGAATTACCGATTATTCAGTCCAAAAACTAAGTAGTGGCCATCCACGGATTCATTAAGGACACTGATCAGTTTCCGATTCAGAAATGAGCTTTTTTCTGCAAGTTCAATAAAATCAAGGGATTGCGCGTAGGCGTACTCCTGTACACCGCACAAGCGATTCCGCCGATTGACGCCGACCTGTCCCGAAGCAGGCGGGGAATTGCGGAAAAGGGCCATTTGTGAACGGAAACTAAGTAAAGGAAAAGAACATGTCAAGGCCAAACGTGACGGCCCCTCGACGCGCGACCGGCACGCGCATCGATTGCGGCAGCGCGGATATCAAAACCCCAGCTCTTCATTGATCAGAACAACCTTCACCCGTCCCTTCGGATACGATTTTTCCGTGATGGTCCACGTGTTGCAGATCCGATCGGGGCTCTTGCACTCCTCGCAGAACGAGGTCTTGACACACGGGGTTTTCTTGTCCAGCCGCATGGCGTTGACCGGCGCCACGTAATTCTTGATTCTGAAAAATGCCTCTTCCAGATCCGGTACGAGTTTGTTGCGTCCGACCAGGATGACGACGTGGCGGGGACCAAAGGTGATGCCGCCGATCCGATTTCCGAACATGTCGAGATTGACGAGCTGACCGGATTCGGTGACGGCATTGGTGCCGGTGATAAAAAGATCCACCAGCAGGGCCTGGCGTCGACGCTCCAGCATCGCCTCCGGCGAAATCTTCTTGTCGAAGGTGTCAAGCACCTCAAGATCCGAACGGTCTTTGAGGGCCTTGTAGAGCCCCGAGGAAGCGAGGGTCATCGATCCGCCCCAGGCAACGCTGGCCGGTTTCGTAGCCGGCATGATGGTGTCAAGGACCAGTGTTTTGGCGTCAGCGGCGCTGTTGCTCAAGTAAACCTCAAAATTGTTTGCTTCCAAAGCTTTTTTCAGTTTTTCCAGGCGTATCTTCCAGTAGGTCTCAATCGGTTTGTCCATAAGATTGTCCTCTTAAGTGGCCAGAAGAAAGTAGCGATCAGGAAATTGGATTTTGGCATCAATACATAATACAATTGATGCGCTGATGTCAAAAAAACGTATAGGATTGGTCCGGCTGTCGGTTAAATTGATTACATAGGGGGCAATTTCAGCGTTAACCGTAAGTCTCCTTTCAAAATTCCCGGTCGATTGAAGTCATCCTTTTTCCAATGAGGATGCCGACCCCGGCGCCGTGATCGCAATACAGTCCTTTGGCCTCCGGCTTGTAGGCCGACGGCTCGGAGAGCGCCTTTCTTGGATTTCATCCGCATGCTTACGATTTGGTGACCGACGGCTGCTTTTATAGTGAGGGTGCTTTTCGGGTTAATCCGGCACCAAACCCGAAAGATTTGGAGTAAGGACAGGGACATTCGATGTTGATAAACTTTGGTTGCCTTCCGGATAAAAATCTGGAACCAGTCGGTAGGAATCCGGCTTGACAGAAACCATCATCGAAACCGCCCACAGCCATTGTGTTCCCGTTGTTGTGACGCAAGGGAAAGAATTGGGAACGGAATTCAAGGGCGACGTGCATCACCCCCAACACGGCTGAATTATTATTTTCAGCGAGAATTTCTGCGTCGGGATGAAACGGCTTGCGAGGAGGTTTTATCCCCTGTATAATATAAGACTTATCAAAGGTCTGTTGACCTCGATCGGAAAATCGGACGGTCTCCAGGGTATTGTGTCCAAACGCAACAGAAGCGGGCGTTTTTTTCAGGAGTGATGGGAATGGAGAATTTTTTCTGGGCCATATGTTTACAGGCGCTTGAAATTTTTACGTTGGTTGTCGGAATCGTCGGTATGGTGCTGTCGATGCTGTTGCTCCTTGCGCCTAAACTGCTTAATAAGATCGGTGAATCCTTGAACCGCTCGATAGACGTCGATAAAAAAATCAGCCAACTTGCCGACCACAGCATTCCGACAGCGGCCTTTTTTTATCGACACAACATCATCTCCGGTGTCTGCCTGATCGTCGGTGCGGTTTTTGTCTTGCTGTTTCTGTTCTTTCGCCTCGATGTCGACGGGTTCATGTCGGTTTTTTTCGGTAACGACAAATTCAAGGTCACTAACGAGATCCTCATCACTACCATGGCGCTGTTGGGGAAAGTCGCAGGTGTGGCCGGCCTTTTGATCGGGGTGATTCTGGTGTGCCGTCCTGCAAGAATGCAACAGATCGAAAGGCGAATGGACACCTGGTTCGCCACGCAACCCATGTGGGAAAATCTGGACCGTTCCCGCCCCTCCGTCGACACCCTCGTCTATCGGCGGCCGATCATCTTCGGTGCCATCGGCCTTTTAACATCAGGGGT
>JBATHN010000951.1:0-2540 GCA_049666885.1 Desulfobacterales bacterium | reverse complement strand
GTCTAGTCACACATAAATTTTAGGGAACGGTTTGAACCGGGGTGGGCAGATTCGATTCAACCCTCACAGGCGAGGGGGGCACATCAGGTCGGAGGATGCCGAGCCGAATGAAACCGGCGGGTGAGTGTTTCCGGTTTGTCGGGTTGCGTTTATGTGGAGCGCTCGGTGGACGAGTTGGAGCGCGGGTACTAATGCTTGCCGCCCACCGCTCGGCCCTGAGTCCGCAGTGCTTCCCGGCGACTTCGCAGGTCGATGACACGGCGCCGGCAACTGAGTTTCTCCGCGTGCATGGCCAGAGTGGCCCAGAGAGTATCGAGGGTAAAGGGTTTCTGGAGGTAGTCGTGCACACCGATGGCATATGCCGCCGCGACCGTCGCATGATCACCGCAAGCGGATATGAGAATTTTGATGATATCCGGCTGCGCGCCGCCGGCGTGTTTTAGAAATGTCAGGCCATTGATACCAGGCAGCCTGTAGTCGCTGATGATGATGTCGAAGTTTTCTGCAACCATTTTCTCAAGGCCTTCCTCGGCGGTTGCAGCCGTCCGCAAAGGGTATCCTTTCTGGCGGAATGCGATTTCCATGGAATTTCGGATAAATTCGTTGTCGTCGATCAGAAGCGTTTTCAGGTTTTTCAGATTGGGATGGGTGATCATGTTTTCGGTTCCTAAAATGGTTAATGTATCACGTCTATAGTCCCCTTGAATCAAATAGTGTGCCAGTGTGCTTTTATCAAATTTAATAATGAAATTTCAGTAAATTATACCGGAAAGGGTGGAATTGATGTCATGAAAGATGCGGGTCGGATTGGGGGAAAAAACACAGTCTCGTTGGGAATAATGCCCCAAGAATCAGCTGTTTGTCACAGCCGAAAGCCTGTCTTCCGATCTTGCCGGTGCGGCCGTGTTCATATGCCCCTCAACATGGCGCCAAATTGGAAGTGGCAGCGGCTGTCGCCGGGGCACAGGTCCACGGGCATCGCATTACGGCTCTAAAAAGCAGATACGTGAGATGGGGCGGGGGAGGGTTCGTTTATCCGAATAGCTTTTTGCGTCGATACCGAAAGGTGTCACGACTAACGTTGAGGGATCGGGCCGCGCGGCTTTCGTTGCCGTCGGCTATCCGAAGAGATTCTTCATAATATATTTTTTCGATGGTCGCCAGGACATCCGGGAGGTCAACGCCCTCGGGGGTCAGGGTCGGAAGTCCGACAGCGGTGCCGCCGACGGTGGCGCCCGCACCCTGACAGTCCGGCGCCACCCCAACGTCCCGCAGGTCCAGCAGTGGACCGTCTCCAAGCAAAACGGCCCGTTCGATCAGGTTCTTCAACTCACGCACGTTGCCGGTCCATTTAAAATTCTTCAATGCCAATTCCGCCTCGGGGCTAATCCCTGTAAAAGTCTTTTCGAACTTCGCCGCGAATTCGACCAGGTAGTGTTTGGCAATGGGCACGATATCTTCGCGTCGCTGGTTCAGGGAGGGGATCTCAATCTTGACGACCGCCAGACGATGGTACAGGTCCTGTCGGAAGCCACCCGCAGCGACCATCTCCTCCAGGTTCTTGTTCGTGGCAGCGACGATTCGGGTCTGGGCCATGCACTTCTTGGTACCGCCCACCCGATAGTATTCACCCTCTTCCAGAAACCGCAGCAGTTTGGCCTGCGCCTCCATGCTCAGGTCCGCCACCTCGTCCAAAAAAAGAGTGCCTTCGGCCGCCTTTTCCACCAAGCCTTCTTTGCCCGACTTGTCGGCACCGCTGAAAGCCCCCTTTTCGTAACCAAAAAGTTCACTCTCGATCAAATCCTTGGGGATGGCCGCACAGTTGACACTGATCATCGGACCTTCGAAATTGGGGCTGCGGTAATGAATGGCCTTGGCGATCAGCTCTTTTCCCGTACCGGTTTCGCCGAGGATCACGATCGATGTGTCGGGACTCTTGGCAACTTTGGTCACCACTTCCATGACGTCTTGGATGGCGTCGCTCTCGCCGATAAATCCCGGCAGGTTCTCTTTGAGATATTTTTCATGGAGCAACTGGATCTCTTTGCGCAGCTTAATCGTTTCGAGGGCGTTGCGCACGGTCACCATGAGGGTGTTCATCTGCAGCGGTTTGACCACGTAATCGTAGGCACCCTGTTTCATGGCGGAAACCACGGTTTGAACATCCTCATAAGCGGTGATCATGATCACGATAACCTCCGGATAGAGGCCTTTTATTTTTCTGAGCGCTTCGATTCCGCTCATGCCGGGCAGGCCGATATCCAGGAGAACCAGATCCGGCGGGTTGTTCAGCACCGCTTCGATGGTGTCCTCGGCGTTGGCAAAACCCTTGATCCGGTAAAGCTTTTTCAATGCCAGGACCACGCCTTCCCGGGCCACCTCTTCGTCATCCACCACGTAAACCGTGTACGGCGTCATTGGATTTGCATCCTTTTCTCTATGGGTAGTTCGATGGTAAATCTGGCCCCGCCCGACTCATTGCTCTCGACCGTAATGGCACCACGGTGATCGTTGATGATCCGCAGCGAGATGGCCAGTCC
>JBATHN010000950.1:0-4575 GCA_049666885.1 Desulfobacterales bacterium | reverse complement strand
AGGTCTGTTCCAGCTCGTCCCTGAGGCGGAGAAACGATTCGAGCGTGGCACGCGGGCTGTCCGTTAGGATGGGTCTGATCGTGGGCTTACCGCTGGCAGTCTGCTGCGTCCCCGTGAGCGTGTTCTCGTCGACTGATTTGGTTTCTGTCGTTTCCTGGGCGTGAATGAAAGTGGCGGCGCAGCAAATCAGGACGAGGGCAAGCCACCACCGTAAGGCGGTGGGGTAATCGAATTTCGAGCACAAATTAAACACAGTGATCTCCTCTGTGGACCCTAATAAAAGTGATGCATCCAGACGTCCTGCAAGATCACGAACAAGAACGCCGTTGAACAGCCGAACATCAGCACCCCTGTTATCGCAATCAATGTCCCGAGATGTCGCCAAGGATACTTCAGCAGGATGTCGCCGTAGCCCAGAGTCGTGATCGTCGCGGCGGTGAAATAGATGCCTTCCGTAAGGCTTGGTATGAGCTCCGTCCAGCGCAAGAACAGGCCCCATGCCGCGGCCTCCGCCAGGTGCGCCAACGTCAGTAACAAAAAGCAACCAAGAAGGATGATCTTGCCGTAATTTTCCGGTCCCAGATGTGCCAGCAGCCATGCCTTGTGACGAACCATCTCGCCAGATGCATCGAAGATCACGAATACATGAAATGCGAACAGCACAAGCGCAAGCAGCAGTGCAAAGACATGGACCCCAGCAATCTTGCTCCAAGAACAAGGGAGATGTCTGTCCACTTTTGCTCCATCTGATTTGTCTTGATGCCCACCTTCGGTGTCGGGCGGAGGGTCGCATCGCTTGTCATGCTCCCGTCTAGACTCCTTGGAGGCGGACGTCAATCCTGCGCCATCTGATAGAGAAGTCTCCGGCAGTCGCCCAGGTTTCTTCTTATCGGTACTTGCCTTATCCAGATAGCGATCGTACACCTTACGACGCAGTAAAAGCCAAGCCAGCAGGGAAATGATGACGGACAAGCCGGTCACCAGCCAGAAACCATACGGATTATGTTGGTCAGGGATTCCAGCGACGTTCATCCCTAGCAAGCCGGTAATGAAGGTCAGCGGCAAGAACACAGTCGCAACGATGGTCAGATTGAAGCTGGAACGGGTCATGGTCTCCGAGCGTTGCGCCTCGACCTGATCCTCCAGCAGCTGCACCCGCGTGCGATATTCCTCCAGCCCGTTTAAATGGCGGGTAACGTGCTGTGACGCCCTGACCAGCGTTTCACGATCGTCGGCATCCAGGGCCAGGGCGGGATCGGTCGTCATCGGAGCAAGCACCTGCTGGGTGGAATTCACTTGCCGTCTGGTGCGAAAGATTCGGCGCCGAAACTCGCTCAGCGTCTGCGGGTGTGGTACTGAACCGACGTCGAGCAGTGCATTCTCGACGTCATCGATGTCTTGGGTCAGATCGGAGATGACCGGTTCCATCCGGTTGGTCATACCCGACACCATAAACCCCAGCAAGTCCATTGCCGTCACCAGCGACCTGTCCGACGACAGGTTCTGTCGCAACTCGTCCACAACGGCGACCGTCCCGGATCGCACCGTGATCGCCCTGATCGGGCCGATCAGCAGCTTCAAGTCGGCGAGATCGGTGAGATCTTCCGTTGGACCGGGACGCAGCGTTCTGATGCTCAGCAACGTGCCGTCTGGCACTTGTTTATAATGGCTGAAGCGCACCGGCTCCAACAACGCCGTTCTCGTCTGCTCGCTGATCTCCTGCCACGCCATCAGCCATTGGCGATCGGCGTCATCGGCAATGTCGATGTCGAACCAGGTGACGCCATCGCCACCGGTGTTATTCGGGGCTTTTCCGGGTCCGAATCGGGTAATCTCAGGCATGGTGGATTTCCTTTAGTTAATGGGGAAATAAGACTCTGGGGTCCGGTGTACCGTTCAAGGCCGCGGTCGATAGCGCATTAAGGCGATCAGCCG
The DNA here is from genome assembly GCA_049666885.1 of Desulfobacterales bacterium. Classification (GTDB taxonomy): domain Bacteria; phylum Desulfobacterota; class Desulfobacteria; order Desulfobacterales; family SG8-13; genus JARFQH01. Next base: position 2,640 of record JBATHN010000950.1, on the reverse strand, counting down.
TTACATTTTCTTTGCTACGCCGATCGTGCGAGCCTTCATGGAATCGTAAATGGGCATGTTGTCCATCAATGTGGGGATGGCCATAGCCGCGAAACAGGCCCAGAGCATTGGTAAAGCCTGATTGAAGGCACCGGTCATCTCGAAGATCAGGATCATTCCCGTAACCGGCGCGCGAACCGTTGCAGTTAAGAAAGCCGCCATGCCGGCGATAGCAAAGGTAGCTGGGATCGCACCGGAATCTCCTACGAACTGCGGGCACAGTAGTCCGAATCCCAGGCCAAGGCACGCACCCAGCGCAAGAATGGGCGCGAACAGGCCACCAGGCGTGCCCGCGGCATAAGACAGCGGGCCAAGCAGAAACCGAACAGCGAAAATGATGGGCAATGCTGTCAGCCCAATTCCACCGACGAGAGCCTGTTGGGTAATCGTATCGCCGCCGCCAACCATGTGCGGGGCAAACCATGCCAAAGCACCAACCAGCGCACCGATAAAGAGTGCCCGAACCTCCGGTCGCCAACGGCTCAAACCGTCAACTAGCGCACAGGTTCTGATGATCAACCGGTTGTATACAACTCCTGCAAGCCCAGCCAGGATACCCAACACAGCAAAGATCGGGCCGGTCCAGAAGCTAGGAGTGGGGAGGGTTGCCACCTGGAAATCGGGTTGCTGTCCGAGCAACAGTGACGCGACCGCAATGGCCGAGCAGGAGGCGCCAAGTGCGGCGATGGTAATCCGAATATCAAATCGACGGACCAGTTCCTCCAGCACGAATACCGCTCCGGCCATCGGAGAATTGAACGCCACGGCCAGCCCGGCGCCGGCACCCGCTGCGAAAAGGGCAAGACGATCAGTGGTTGGCAGCCGGAAAATTTTTCCCCAGAACTCAGCCAGGTTGGCACCGATTTGCACACTGGGTCCTTCCCGTCCGAGCGCTAAACCACCCCCGATGGCGAACAGGCCACCAATGAATTTGATGGGGAACAGTAGAACCGGGGCTGCGGGCAACTTGCCCTCAATCACCGCCTCGACATGGGGTATGCCGCTACCGGCCGCAGGTTGCCCGGAACGCTGTACTAGCCAGGCTGCGAACGCGGTGGTTACAGCGATCGTGGCACAGACCAGGACGAAGCCCATCACTGGCCACTGGTGGACCCAGACGATCGCAGCAGAGCGAGCTATGTTCATGTGCTCCAGTGCCACTCGAAAGCACCCGATAACAAGACCGATTCCGGCACCTGTGAGTAGCGATAGCAGGGCCAGTTTTGCCAAGCCATATTTTCCACTTTCACCGCACTGGGCCGCTTCGGGATTCGAACTCATCGATTCAATTTTCCTGTTTTTTAGGGAGCAGTGTATCAGTCATTCGTGTCCCTGAATTAGTAGGGTCAGGTCTTCATTCTTGACATAATTATCTTTTTCTCGATCTTTGCGATTTTTCTTCCAAGCGTTTTGTCATTGCGGATTTTTTCTTTAACGCGCCTGCTTGCCTGGGAAACACCGGATTCACCGATCCCGAAACAGGCTCCGATGTCTTTAAGCTTCTCACCTGTATGCCTCTGGCTAAGATATATTTTTACATTGCTTTTTTTGTTTTCAGCCACCTGAGCCAAACAACGTCTTCGCAAGGAGTTTGTCCCGGCCGTGACATCCCTGCAGCAATAAAGCGTGTTATCCTCCTAATTCACGTCCGCCGTGCGGTACAGTATGGAGCCCGGTACCGGGTTGGATCGAATCGCCGGCCGATCCGGCAGATCTCGACTCACAGGACGGGCCCGAACATGGCAATGGCGTTGTTCCAGAGCCGGCGGCGCCAGGTCCAGCGCGCCACCATTTCAGCGCTGATTTGTTTGGATTTGGCGATGTAGCTTTCCTGCCGCTCCCGCATGTCTGCCGTCAGCGACCGGTCATAAAATAGGATGTTGTTCTCGTAATTCAATTCGAAACTGCGGCGGTCCATGTTGGCAGAACCGATTAGGGTGACCTCCCCGTCAAGAGTCAGGGACTTGGTATGCAAAAGCCCGCCCTCGTACTCGAAGATTCGGACCCCGGCAGCGAGCAAATCGCCGTAGTAGCTTCTACTGGCCGCGCCCACGATCCATGAGTCGTTTTTCGCCGGGAAAATAACGGTCGTATCGACCCCGCGGTGGGCGCTCGCGCACAGCCCGGCCTGCATGGCCTCGTCGGGCACAAAATAGGGGGTCGAGATGACCAACTCGCGGCGGGCGGTGTACATCAGCAACTCGAACATCTCGGGCATGGCCGAGTAGCGAAGTGTCGGCCCGGTCCCGACCACTTGGGCCGGCAGCCCGGGAGGAGCCGGCCGGATGGGCTGCCGCAGCAGATGACTGATGTCTTCGTCCACGCCGGCCATCCAGTCACCGACGAACAGGTGTTGGTTCTGGCGGGCGATCGGTCCCTCGAAGCGCATCATGGCGTCTACCCACGGTGCATACTTCGCCTTGACCAGAAACTCCGGGTCGGCACAGTTCTGGCTTCCGCAGTATGTGATGACATCGTCTATAACGACGATCTTGCGGTGATTGCGCAGGTCGATCCGGCCCTTCAGGGGCCGCAACAGCGGATTGCCGATCGGCAGGGCAACCGCCAGACGGACGCCCGCTTCCCGCATGGAGTGCCAGT
>JBATHN010000949.1:0-1531 GCA_049666885.1 Desulfobacterales bacterium | reverse complement strand
CGCTTTTCGTAAAAGAGTTCCTGCCATTGGCGAACCATGCCGAGGTAGCCGTTGTTCAGGATAACCACCTTCACGGGCAGGCAATACTGGACGGCCGTGGCCATTTCCTGAATGTTCATCTGGATGCTGCCGTCTCCGGCCACGTCGACGACAAGCTTGTCGGGACAGGCCATTTGGGCGCCGATGGCGGCCGGGAGCCCGAAGCCCATGCAGCCCAGGCCGCCGGAAGTGATGAAATGACTGGGTTGATCGAAATGATAATACTGGGCGGCCCACATTTGATTCTGACCGACTTCGGTGGTGATGATGGCTTTGCCGCGGGTCAATTCATAGAGTTTTTCGACCACGTACTGCGGCTTGATGGTCTCTTTCTGCTCATAGGCCATGGGACTGGTACTCTTCCATTGCTCGATTTGATCCAACCATGGTCGCCGCCGCTGTTCGGTATCTTTCAGGTCGATCTTTTCGAGCAGACCGTTGAGCTGATGCAGACTGGCCTTGCAGTCGCCCACTACCGGTATGGTCACCGGTATGTTCTTACGGATAGAGGTCGGGTCGATGTCGATGTGGACGATTTTGGCCTGAGATGCGAAGGCGTCGGTCCTGCCGGTGACGCGGTCGTCGAACCTCACGCCGATAGCGATCAAAAGGTCGCAGTTGCCGGTGCTCATGTTGGCCCGATACGTGCCGTGCATGCCGATCATTCCCAGCCAAAGGGGGTCGGTGGCCGGGAAGGCCCCGAGGCCCATCAGGGAGGTCGTGACCGGGGTTCTGGTTTTGCGCGCGAACTCCGTGAGGTCGCCGGAGGCCTTGGACAGGATAATGCCGCCGCCGGCAAAAATCACCGGGCGTTCGGCAGATTCGATCAACGCGCAGACTTTCTGCAGTTGTTTCATATTGGGAGCGTAGGTCGGGTGGTATGACTTCAGGTTGACCGGCGTCTGGCCGTTGTAGTCAGTGCAGTTATTGGCGATATCTTTGGGAAGATCGATCAGAACGGGTCCGGGGCGACCGGAGCGGGCGATATGAAAGGCCTCCTTGACCGTTCGGGCCAGGTCTTCGACCCGCTTGACCAGATAGTTGTGCTTGGTGCATGGACGTGTGATTCCGACAATGTCGACTTCTTGAAAAGCGTCGTTACCGATCAGGTGGGTGGGCACTTGACCGCTGATGACGACAATGGGTATGGAATCCATAAAGGCCGAGGCGATACCCGTGACCGTGTTGGTGGCACCGGGACCCGAGGTCACCAGACAAACACCAACTCGCTTCCCTGCGCGGGCGTAACCATCCGCAGCGTGCACGGCGCCCTGCTCGTGTCGGACCAGGACATGGCGAATGTCGGTTTTGGCCAGCTCGTCGTAAATATCGATCACTGCCCCGCCGGGGAAGCCGAAAATGGTATCCACACCTTCCTCCTTCAGAACTTTCATCAGAATTTGGGCGCCGGTCATTTTCATGGCGTTCGTTCCTTTCGATAGCGCTTTTTGAAAGCCGATTGTCAAAAAAAAATCCGTTACCAGCCCGGGGC
>JBATHN010000948.1:0-3574 GCA_049666885.1 Desulfobacterales bacterium | reverse complement strand
CTCTTCGGCCATGCGCTTGGCCAGCTCTATCCCCTCGTCCTTGTCGGAAATTTCAACTTCGCTCATTGTGTCACCTCTCGCTCGGCAGCACTCGATTTTCCGGACCAATACCGTTTCGGAAGCTCATTCATGAACAGGAGATGCAGCCTAGTACGAAACATGAGCTTTCAAGCAACCATCCCCTGTTTCGGGTCAAACATCGCCATATAGACCGGAAGACCGGCCGGAATTCAAAAAAACTAACGCACGCTCGGCCGGTCTCAGATCCGATCGGCATTACTTAATGAGTCCTGCTTCCTTGTAATATTTCATGGCGCCGGGATGTATTGGAGCCGATAAGCCCTCAAGCATGCCCTCCTTGGTCAGCCCTTCGTAGGCCGGATGCAGGGTTTTAAACGTGTCGAAGTTGTCAAAAACCTCTTTGGTGATGGCATAAACCTCTTCGTCGGGGACCTTGGCCGAGGTCACGAAGGTCGCTTTTACGCCGAAAGTCGGAATGTCTTCCGTGTTGGCCGCTCCAGGGTAGTCTTTGATCAGCGTCAAGGACTTGGCGTAGTAAGGATATTTTTCCACGATCTTATCCACATTCGGGATTTCGATGAACTTCACCTTGCGCGTTCCGGCCGTGGCTTCCTTGTAATACCCGCTGGGATGCCCGACGGTGTAAAAGCCGGCGTCCATCCTACCGTCCTGAATCATACCCGGCGCTTCCGCGGCCTTCAAGCTCTCCGCATTAAAATCTTTCTCGTAGTCCAGGCCATTGGCCTCCAGGGCATCGATGGCATTTTGGCGATACCCGGAGCCGACATTACCGATGTTAACCCGTTTACCCTTGAGGTCCTGAATGGTGTTGATATTCGCATCTTCGGCGGCGATCAGGTCGACGTTTTCGGCGTGGATCGAAAAAACAGCCCGCAGGTCCGTCTGGGGTCCAGTTTTTTCCCACTCTTCCAGGCCTTTGACGGCCTGGTATTGGCGGTCGGACTGGGCCACACCGAACTCGAGGTCCCCGGCCATGATGGCATTGATGTTGAAAACCGAACCACCGGTGGACTCGACTGTGGCCCGAATACCGTATTCATCACGCTTGGCGTTGACCATTTTGGCGATGGCACCGCCAGTGGGATAATAAACACCCGTGATGCCGCCAGTGCCGATGGTCACAAATTGTGTTTTAGTTTTTTCGGCGGCAGGTTGGGCGACCTCTTCTTTGGCGGCTTTTTCTTCACCCCCGCAGCCTGCCAAGAGAAGTCCGCCACATAGAATAAGTAAAAACGCAAATCTTTTTTTCATAATGTCCTCCTTTTTGTTAGCAAACGTACGCATCTATGCGAACACGGTTGTTTATTCACCACAGATAGTCAACAGTTTCTCTGCAATTATTAGTGTTCGCATACCTATTATTTCAACCAATGGTAATCAGCTTGGGTTGCAAAAATGACATCCGCAACGTAAAAATCGACCTTCAAAACATCTGTTGAGCCTCGCAATACAAATAAAACAGGACTGGGATATCGCTGACGAATCGCTTAAAATGTTGAATCAATAATGGCTGATTCAATTGTAGTGGTCAGGCGTTTATGTCCCATACTGCCATCTTTGTAAAAAAAGTCAACCGATGGTGCCAAATTTATGATATTTGACAATACCCGATTGCCGCTTAGGGTCACGGTAAGAAATAATTCCGCAAGATTGCGCCTGATTTGGGTTCATATTCAAGGCACATCCAGCGACGCATATCGAGATACGTGACGTTAGATATAAAGCAATAGACGGACCAAAAGACAAGCAATATGTGGAATTATTTTTTGCTGATGCCTACAATAGTGAAGGGCAAGGGTCTAACCTGCAGAGTGTTATGGTGAAAAACCTACCCCTGGTGTCGGTTATAATCCCCACCTATAATCGCTGCACCCTTTTAGGGGAGGCAATCGCATCGGTGCAAACACAAAGTTACGGTTGCATTGAAATTGTTGTTGTCGATGACGGCTCCACCGATGACACTGCAGAGATGCTTAGAGGTTATGGATCGACCCTGAAAGTTCTTGAACAGCCAAACCGTGGGGTAAGTGCAGCGCGCAATACTGGCATCCGTTCGACCCGTGGGGAGCTTATTGCATTTCTTGACTCTGACGATTATTGGCTGCCTAACAAAGTCGAACGGCAAGTACAACTTTTTCAACACCAGCCGAAAGCAAAGATTTGTCAAACCGAAGAAACTTGGATCCGAAACAACGTTCGGGTTAATCCCCGACGGCGGCATACCAAATATGGTGGCTTTATTTTCGAACACACTTTGCCACTATGTTTGATAAGCCCATCTGCCGTCATGTTGCGCCGGGAGTTGTTTGCAGAAGTCGGTCTGTTCGATGAAAGGCTGCCTGCTTGCGAAGATTATGATTTGTGGCTGCGAATCACTTGGAAATACCCGGTACATTTGATTGATGAACCCCTAATTGTCAAGCGTGGCGGTCATTCTGACCAATTGTCTGCCATGCCGCGGTTAGACAAATACCGCATCCGATCCCTGGTGAAAATTTTGCGTCTTGGCGTATTATCCCCAAACCAACGGACTGCTGCTATGAAGATTTTATCGCAAAAATGTGCCATCTATGCCAAAGGCTGCCGCAAGCGTGGTCGACTGACCGAAGCTGCCTGCTACGATCGTTTACCACAGGCCATTCAGCTCAGAGACAGTAAGCATGATTCTGCGACGCATTGAATATCGGCTACATTGGCTGATGACCATATTTATCGCAGTCGCACTTCTTTCAATAGACGGATGTGGACACCATCTTGGCCGATTAACAAAAGCGCCCCCTGCTCCGATAGAACCATGGAATCCAGACGCTTACCGGGACTTTATAGCCGAAAACCTCATATTAATGGACCATATTTACAGCGACCAATACATCGAATATCCATTCATGGTAGATACTGAGGCCGGATCCGCTCTCATTCAGGACCTAATCGACCCGGATGCTGTGCGGTCACTGGCCGAACAAATACTGTCCACCGAAGGCGAAAGCAGGCAGATCTTGGATGCTGCCCAAAGATACCTGATGGTCGTCACACACTATCGCGTCCAACCCGGTGTCTGGATGACAGTAAACGAGACGTTAGAGATAGGTGTAGCGGACTGCAAGGGGCGTTCGTTGCTCCTACTATCACTGCTGTTAGCCGCCAACCAAGAGGCCTACGCAGCTATCGGCAGCGGTCACATGTGGGTAGTAGCCCAAGTAGATGGGCGATGGCAAACGGTGGAGACTGATCCAGATCCCGAACGCAGGCGGATCTATAGTATGCCAGGATTCTACGAACGTCCTCTTTACAAAATCTACGCGGACCGAACGATCAAACGCAAACGGCGGTAACGGATATATTGAACATTCGTCATGAGAATTTGGATATGCTGCGGATCTGCCCTCATCATGCCATCCTCTGGATCTCCGACATCCGTTCCCGCAGCCGTTTCTCCGATACCGGAACGGCCGTGCGCAGTTCCTGTGCAAAGAGCGACACCTTGTACTCTTCGATCAACCAGAAGAAATCTTCAATCGCCTTTCGTTTCTCA
>JBATHN010000947.1:0-2211 GCA_049666885.1 Desulfobacterales bacterium | reverse complement strand
GAGCGGCAGCCGCACGCACAGGTCAGCTCCTGTCCTACTCCGATCTTGCCCGTGATGTCGGCATCGCACCCAACACCGCCAAACAGTGGATTTCGGTGTTGCAGGCCTCCGGACAGATCATCCTGCTGGAACCCTACTACGGGAACCTCGGCAAACGTCTGGTGAAATCTCCCAAACTGTACCTGTGCGACACCGGCCTGGCCGTATTTCTGATGGGATACGACAGCTGGGAGGCCGCAGCACGTTCACCGCTCGCCGGGGCACTCTGGGAAACACACGTGGTGATGCAGGTTGCCAAATACTTCTCGGCAATGGGGAGATCCGTACCACTCTGGTTCTGGCGCACTGCAGGCGGCGCAGAGGTCGATCTTCTGATCGAACGCGGCGGCCGCTTTACGGCCATCGAGGCCAAGTTTACGGAGAGGCCGGAGCGGAGCGATCTAAAGGGACTCGAAGCCCTTGAAACCTTCTACGGGCCCAACAGCCTGGTCAATGGTATCATCGCCTGCCGCGCTGCACGGGCTTACAAAATGACCGCCGGGATTTCCGCTGTTCCTGCGAAAAAGATCGATCAACACCTTGGATAGAGCGAGGGCATCACTACTCTAGTGTTACTCGAGCACGCTACCTGATAAACCGCCAAATTCTTGACAACCCTCTTACTCTCTTTCGCCTTCAGGCCAAGAGTTTCTCCGGTGTGAGCGAATGATTCATTGGGCTATAAGACTTCCCCATACGTCACTCGAAATACGCGGTTATCTCCGCCGGCCGAACACTGGCTCCGATGTCTGCAAACCTGACCAACGATAAGGGGGAAAGCGTCACCATTTTGTTCAGCGCGCCCCTCCAGGACAGCGGCAGTCATATGGTCTACAATGCGCAAAGAATGTTGATTGAATGCACCGCCATTCAAAACCTCTATCACGAATTGGCCCATGCCATGCACATGATGAAGGGATCGTGGCGTTATTTCGCATCGGAGAAACAGGCCATCGAAGAAGAAAACATTTTTCGTCGTGATTTGGCCTCGATACAAAACACGTCTGTGATGGAACGCTGGCGGCAAAACGGCGCGCTTATCAGCAACGTTGACAGTATTTTCGTCATGTCGGAATGGTTCGGACCATCCGTAATCAAAATGCCCGATCCGCTTTATTCTTCCGGAAAGGCCCATCAAACGGCAACCGGTGCCGTAACCAAGGCATCAACGTGGCTTCAACCGGAGCGATGAAAGACAATGTCCAGCGGCATGCCTTTCGGGCAGTGATGGCCGACCAACTCCCTGTCTAAAAAATCTCATAGACAATAGTGTTTAGTCACACATAAATTGCCTTATCCATTGTCGCCCGCTACTCGATATTTCAAGCTTGGGCACATAACAATGAACATCGGCAGTGTTGGTTTAGGTTCCAGATTTCAGGGCTTGCCCGCCCGCTTAAAACAATGCCAAATACCAAAATACAAGCACCAAAATATAAATTCCAAATTACAATTTCCAATGACCCAAACAGTTCAAAGGTTCACCGTCCCCCGTTCAGGGTTGAAGGATTGAGATCTTTCATTGAAAGCAGAACCTGAACCCGAAACCCGGAACTCTTGAACCCTGAACCTTTGAGCCCTGAACCGATTAGTTTAGGTTATTATTTGCAATTTGGAATTTTTCACCGAAACTTAAAGGTTTCGTCTTCGATCAACCTCGAGGCGACGGCCAGAGGCAGTTCTGAACGTTGAACCGGGAACCATAAGTGAATCCGATTTCATCGCTCAAGGCAGTCGAGACACTTAAAAAATGACACGACACTGATAAAGGTCCTTAATTTATACCAGCCCCTGATCCATCATGGCGTCCACCACTTTTAGAAAGCCGGCAATATTGGCCCCGACTTCGTAATTCCCCGGGCTGCCGTAGAGCTCAGCCGCTTCAATGCAGGTGTGGTGGATGCTCTTCATGATCATTTTCAGGCGGGTGTCGACCTCCTCGCGGGTCCAGGAGAGCCGCATGCTGTTCTGGGTCATCTCCAGACCGGAGACCGACACGCCCCCGGCGTTGGCCGCCTTGCCCGGTCCGTAAAGCAGGCCGTGCGCCATGAAGATGTCGATCCCCTCGGGGACGGTGGGCATGTTGGCCCCCTCAGACACGAGCATGACGCCGTTTTTAACCAGATTGCGGGCGTCCTGGGCGTTGATCTCGTTCTGGGTGGCACTGGGAAA
>JBATHN010000946.1:0-1597 GCA_049666885.1 Desulfobacterales bacterium | reverse complement strand
CTACTTAATAATTGAAAAGGGCCCACTCTTTTGGTGTGCATGTGATCGGAATAATTAGCAAAAACAACAAAAGAAGCCCGATTACATGCTTAGCACAAAATACAAAAAGTTCAAAGGAGAAATTGAAAATTGTCTGTGAAACCACCAAAATCAATTCGAATCAAAAATTGACCGCTTGTTTGTATCACTGTGGCTCAAAACCTGGTTGCAACGCACCAATATTATCAAAAAGGATGGATATCCGGCAGCACACCTGTTCTTTGTTATGTTCATGCTGCCGCTGCTAAGGCTCGATACGATTCACTGCTTTTGCCGCAATGGCAGGCGGCAGTGGTGGTGGAGGCTGTTTTATCGACAGCGCTGGCCCCGGTGACGTGAATCAAAGCTATCATCTCTTGCAGCTGCTTTTCTTAGCGGCGCTTTGTTTGGGAATAGGCATCCTCGTGAGACTTCGGCGAGGGTGATTTTAAACCTTGGGCGGCCCGGCCACATTAATTTACCCATGATTGGCCTGGCCCGGCCCTTATTCGGTAAAAATCGGTTTTTGTAGAACAGACAAAAGCTAATGTCTGATGATATTCGGGCAAGTCGAATTTTTGATAATCGCGAAAAACATCACATGTTCGTCCGGGGATGCCGTTTTCTCAAGGGGACTTGGTATGGTTGAACAGAAAGCCAACACCCGCCGTTTCATCATCTTCGTTTTTTTTCTTCTGACATTCTCGGTACTGTCGCATGCGCAAGAGGAACCTGACGATACGAAAAAAGACAAGACCAAGTCTCGTTTTCAAATGGAGGAGGTCGTGGTGACGGCCACCGGACTCGAAGACGAAGTTCGCGAGGTGGCGCGCAACGTGACGGTCATCACGGCCGAAGACATTGCCCAAGGGCCCAGCAATTTTGTGCCCGACCTGCTATCACGGGAAACAAATGTCAATTTACAGAGCCTTTACGGAACCGATAAGCAAGCGGTTGTGGACATCCGCGGCATGGGACAGACTGCCGCAAGCAACGTGCTGGTGCTGGTGGATGGTTTTCGCCTGAACTCACCGGACCTGGCCGGCCCGGACTTTTCAAGCGTGCCGATCGATGAAATCGAGCGCATCGAAATCATACGCGGCGCGGGCTCGGTCATTTACGGCTCCGGTGCGGTCGGTGGTGTCGTCAACATCATCACAAAGCGCGGGAGAAAAGAGACCACGGCTCGTCCTTACGCCTCCTGGGGCAGCTACGATACTTTTGACGGACGGGTTTCGGGCGGTGGTCAGGTCGAAAATCTCGACTTCAGCCTCAACGCCGATTACTTCGATACGGACGGCTACCGGGAGAACGGTGGCCTCAGGAAAAAGGATTTCGGGGCCCGGATCGGCTATGACGCCACCGAGCACGTCGGCGGTGATCTTCTCAAGGGCGTGCTATTCACTCTGTCGGGTGGCTATCATGAAGATAAGCAGGGATTTCCGGGCGGTGTTCCCATCGAGGACATCGATTCAGAAAGCGAGCGCACTAAAGCCAGCACCCCCAACGATGGTGCAGAGACAAAAGATAATCGTGTTCGGGGTGGTATCGAATTGGATCTCGGATTCTGGGGTGTATT
>JBATHN010000945.1:0-1868 GCA_049666885.1 Desulfobacterales bacterium | reverse complement strand
ATCCTGGTCCCGCCGGGCAACACCCCAGCCCTGGTCAAAGCCCTCGCCTCCGTTTTGGACAATCCCGATACCGCCGGTGCTCTGGGTGCAGCCGGCTGCCGACGGGTCAGAAAGCTGTTCAATTGGCAAAGAGCGGCCCAAATGACCGCCGCCGTATACCGAGAGGCGATTTGTGATCACGGTCGACTTTAACCGGCTCTCTATCCGCCCCGGCCACCGCATTCTCGACATCGGCTGCGGCACCGGTCGTCACACCTGCGCCGCTTATCTGAAACCACACGTCTTTGCCGTTGGTGCCGATCTCAGTTTTTCGGAACTGGGTGAAGCAAGGGATCGCTTGATGCTGCACGACCGGCTGAGCAGACATGACAACGGCCGGTGGGGCCTGTGCGTTACCGACACAACCCGCCTGCCGTTCTTAAACAATAGCTTCGACCTGGTGATCTGCTCCGAGGTCCTGGAACACATCCGCGACCACCGACGGGCCGTGACCGAAATTGCACGGGTGCTGCATCCAGGGTGCCCGCTTGTTGTCAGCGTGCCACGCTACTGGCCGGAAAAAATCTGCTGGTCGATCTCGAAGGCTTACCGGCTCGCGGAGGGCGGCCATGTTCGGATCTACGGCAAAGGCGAGCTGATCGACTTGCTAACAGCCGCCGGCTTGCGGCTATGGGCGGTTCATTGGGCCCACAGTCTGCACACGCCCTACTGGTGGTTGAAGTGCCTTGTGGGCCCGCAGCGAAAAGATCACCTGCTGGTCAATCTTTATCACCGTTTTTTGACCTGGGACATCATGCACCAGCCGCAGATCACCCGTTTCTTCGACAGGCTGCTCAATCCACTGCTGGGCAAGAGTCTCGTGCTTTATTTTATAAAAAACTGAAAAAATTATTTTTTGCTGCGGCCTTTTCGCCTCAAGACCCCCAGGGTTTCCGTCATGTAAAGCTCATCGAATCGGCCGTCGTCCCTTGCCCGCCGATAGACGGCGAAGGGTGCCTGGCCGCCCCGAGCAGGGTCTGTGAAGACATCGTGAAACAACAGATAGCCGCCCGGGATCAAATGGTCGGACCAACCTAAGTAGTCGGCCCGAACTGTCTCTTCAGCGTGCCCGCCGTCGATAAAAACGAGACTGAGCGGCGTGGCCCAGGCCCGGGCGGCAACGACCGAGGAACACACCAGCGGCACGACGAACGCTTCGAGTTCGGCCCTTGCGATCGTGCGGCGAAAAGCCGGCAGCGTGTCGACGCGGCGGCTGCGCGGATCCCACAGTTCGGGGTCGAAGTATTCTTCGCCGGGCTGCTGCTCCTCCGAACCGCGGTGATGATCGACACAGAAGAGTATACTGCCACTCTCGCGACAGGCCGCCCCGAGGTAGAGGGTCGATTTGCCGCAATAGCTCCCGATTTCAAGACAGGGTCCCCGGCCGCCGACCTCGAGGGCCAACGAGTAGATCCGGCGGCCTTCTTCTTCGTCGAGAAAGCCCTTCACGTCCTGCAGCAAAGCGGGATCGGGCAACACCATACAGACCTCGTTCAGAAGGGAAGCGTCTGTGAATCAAACCCTTTTTGAAAGCTTCACGGAAGATTGTCGTAGCTTCCGACCAACACTTCCCGGGGCTTGGCACCGTCGGACGGCCCCACAACCCCTTCTTTCTCCAACATCTCGATGATCCGCGCCGCACGGTTGTAGCCGATACGAAGATGGCGCTGAACCATCGAGATAGAGGCCTGGCGGGTGCGGGTGACCAGGGCCACGGCTTCGTCGTATTTTTCGTCGGCCTCCGTGTTCTCGGTCTGGGCCGTTTCGGGATTGACGGTCTCGGTGACCTCTTCGTCGTATTCCGGTTTTTTCTGGTCCTTGAGATAGTC
>JBATHN010000944.1:0-1603 GCA_049666885.1 Desulfobacterales bacterium | reverse complement strand
ACGAATATGTACCGACGGATGCCGTCCTGAGCGAACTTGACAGGTGGCTCCGGTCAGGCGGTGAAGCCGATTATATGACCCTCTCCGGAGCCGGAGAACCCACACTTCATTCCCGGTTCGCGGAAGTGCTCGACTTCATCCGCAGCCGCGGCACAATTCCCTCCGTCCTTTTGACCAACGGCGCCCTGCTGCATCTTCCGGAAGTGCGCGCAGCCGCAAGTCAGGCCGATATCGTCAAAATTTCCCTGAGTGCCTGGGACCAGGCCTCCTTCGAGTGGGTCAACCGGCCTCATCCGCAGCTGTTTTTCGACCAAATGATCGAGGGACAGAAAACATTCAGCGGCCAATTCGACGGGCAGGTGTGGATGGAGGTCTTTTTGGTCAAGGGGATGAATTCGTCGCCTGAGCAGGTCGCCAAAATCGCGGCCCGGGCAAAGGAGATCGCACCGGATCGCATCCACTTGAACACGGCGATTCGCCCACCTGCGGAGGAATTTGTCACCGCCTTGTCAAAGGAGCAGATGGCAGCCCTGACGCACCTTTTTCAGCCGACGGCTGAAATCATCGCGGATTTCAGTACGCCCCATTCAAAGCCCATGCAGACAAACACGGCCGCCATTTTGGCGATGTTGAAAAGACGCCCCTGCACGGCCCAGCAGATCGCAGATGGCTTCGGCCTGCATTTTAACGAGGTATCGAAATACCTCGGTAGCCTGATGAAAGAAAACAAGATCCGGGCGGAAAGAAAGAAAAACGTGGTATATTATCGGGCCGCTACCAAAGGAAGTGATAAGAGCGCTATCGATTCTTAAAAAAGAAAAAATGTGCCCGCCCAGAAATGGTAGATTTCGGCCCCGGCCAAGGCCACAGCGATTTTGCAACCGCAGGCGTAGCTTTGTCCCGCTGCAGCGGGATCGAGGATTGCAAAGAGCGAGAACACCGGACCGGGCCGAAAGATGCTGTTCATGGATGGACACTGAATAGAGATATGGAAACCGCTGCACGAGTCGCCTGGGCCTCCATCAGCGTCAATATTCTCCTGAGCCTTCTGAACCTGGCCATTGCCTTTGTTTCGGGTAGTCTGGCGGTGGCGGCCGAGATGATCCACAACATTGTCGACCTGGCGGCCTCAATAACCGTCCTGGCCGGCATCAAAATCTCGGCAAGAAAGAGCCGAGCCTTTCCCTACGGGCTCTACAAGGTGGAGAACATGGTCGCCGTGGCGGTGGCCATGCTCATTTTTTTCACCGGCTATGAGATCGCCAAGAGGGCCATTACAGCAACCGCCAAGCCGACGACCGTAAATGCCTGGATCCTGGGCGGTGTCGTGTTGTCGGCTGTCATTCCTCTCGTCTTTAGTGTCTACGAGCTGCGGGTGGGCCGGAGGCTCAACTCCCCCAGTCTGATGGCGGATGCTCTTGAGTATCGAACCCATATGTTGTCCTCAGGAATGGTTTTCCTGGCCCTTATCGGGCAAGAGGCCGGTTTTCCGCTCGACCGATACGCCGCATTGGCCATTGTAATTTTTATCGCCAAGACCGGTTGGGAGCTTCTGTCGGGTGGAATGCGCGTGCTTCTGGACGCTTCTCTGGATGCCGACACG
>JBATHN010000943.1:0-2983 GCA_049666885.1 Desulfobacterales bacterium | reverse complement strand
TTCCAAACAGGAAAAATTGAGGGTACAGGTCTGCTTTGGCAATTCCGATCTGAGGGCTTTGGGTGGCGATTTGCAACTCAGCGAGCCGGATGTCCGGTCGACGCCTGAGAAGATTATTGGGAATGTCAATAATGACGGCCTCAGAGGCGACCGGAATCTCAGCCGGTCCAATGAGCATTTCTGTCAGCGTCCCTGGCAACACCCCCAGCAGGATGGCAAGCGCGTTCTGGGCTCTCCGCAGACTGGATTCCAACCGGGGAACCAGGGCTTGGGTATCGCTCAACAACATCTTGGCCTGGGCCACATCCAGCTCCGAAACGGCGCCCTCTTTGAAGCGGATTTCGGCAATCCGCAGAGATCGCTCTTGCAGCTTAACATTATTCACGGCAACCACCACCTGTTTTTCCAACGTGCGGATCACGATGTAAGTGCGCGCGACTTCAGCTGTCAGCGATACGAGAACGTTGTCATAACTGGCGATCGTAGCCTCCAGGTTGGCGACTCCGGATTGCACCGAACGACGAAACTTACCCCAAATATCCAACTCCCATGAAGCATCGAAGCCGAGCCGCAGTTCATTAAAATTAGTATCGATAAAGGGAGTGTCCGCACTTGTACTTATTTTGTTGTTTGACAGATCTCCGGAAGCCGATTGCTGCTGAGGGTACAAGTTGCCAACCGCAATACCCAATTGAGCACGCGCCTCATAAATACGGATGCCGGCGATTTGTAGGGAAAGGTTCTGCTGGTAGGCTTTTTCGACCAGATTGTCGAGCACAGGGTCGTCAAATACACGCCACCAGTTACTGTAGTTGGTTTGGCCGGCACTAAAGCCAGACGCTTGTGTCTCCATCCACTCATCCAGCAAGGGTGCTTCCGGCTTGATAAAATCCGGTCCGACCATGGTGCAGCCGCTCATCATCAATACTATTGACACCCCTACCAGCCACCAGGGCCTCAATGGTTTGACCCATCTTGCGAAGCACCCAGTCTGGTTTTGATCGGTTACCCCATCGCCTTTGCCAGTATGCATAATAGTGCTCTCCCTTTTATAGCTTTGCCAATCCTGATCGACTACTTTTGCTCTTGGAATCAGCCGGGCACAGTGTCTGCCGGTGGTTTAACCCGAAAAAAGATGCTGTAAAGTACCGGAACATAGTTTAGCGTAAATAAACTGCCGATGCCCAGACCGAAAAACATGACAGATGCCATGCCGTAAAAAAGCGGATCATGATTGATGATCAACGGCGAGAATCCAAGCATGGTTGTTGAAACCGAAAGCAGGATCGGTCTGAATCGGCTGACGGCCGAATTGACAACCGCATCGTAGGTCGCCTGCCCGTCGCGCCGGTTCTCCTCAATTTTATCGATCATAACGATGCCGTTGTTGACAATGGATCCGGCCAGGGCCAGGAGTCCGAGGATGACCATAAAGCCAAAATCGGCCTGCATCACCAGCAGGCCGACCACTGACCCGACAATGACCAGCGGCATGGTCAGGAGAATGATGGCGGCCCGCCGGATGGAGTTAAACTGCCATACCAGCAAAAACACGATACCGCCAAAACACGGCAGCATCCATTTTGCGAGGTTCTTCTGGGCCTTGGCCGCGTCTTCCAGTTCGCCTCCTACCTCCCAGTAGTGGTTTTTCGGAAATGTCATCCCGGCCAGGGCCGGCTTGAGGGCAGCGAAGATTTCGGAAGCCTTCAGTACCTGGTTTTTAGCGCTGACGGTTATCGTGCGCTCCTGATTGTAGCGCACGATACGGTTTAACTCTCCTACAGCGTACACATCGGCAACCTGGCTGAGCGGCACGCTGCCGCCGGATGACGAACGGATGCCAAGCGTTCGCAGGCTGTCGGAGGAATCCCTTTCAGCCTTGACCCCACGTCCGACGATGGGAATTTGTACATTGCCCTGTTGGTAATTGGTGGTCGTCCAACCGTCGACAAAGAAATCCAGCGTATCGGCCACATCCTTCGATGTCACCCCGGCGCGGCGGGCGCGGGCCTGATCGACATCCGCGATGGCCGTAAACACCCGGTTGTTCCAATCCTGTTTGATATCGATGGTGCCGGGGATCTTCCGGAGTGCGGCCATCAACTGCTCGGCCTGCTCCTGCAGCACCCCTGTATCGGGACCGTTGAGCCGGATTTGCATCAGGCCGGTTTCACTGCCGCCAAGCCACATGGACTTAACCCTGCCGCGAACATTGGGAAAATTATTCAGCAAGTATTGGCTCGTACGCGAGACAAGTTCAGGTACCTGCTTGTTGGTCTCGGTATTGACGATTAGAAATCCGACGAACGGATCCGGGTCCACCGGTGATAGGGAAAGAAAAAAACGCGGCCCGCCGTTTCCCACATAAGCAATGGTTCCGGTGATTTCCGGGTTTTTCTGTTTATCCTGCAGCCAGGCGCTGAGTTCCCTCACGCTCCTGTCGGTCTCCTCGATGCTTGTTCCGGCCGGAAGGTCGAGATAGATCAAATACTGGTTTCTGTCCCCGCTCGGGAAAAAGGCCTGCGGTATAAACGTTGCCGCATATATGGCTAAAGCAAACGCGCCGCCCGTGAAAGCCAGCATCAGAATCCGATAGCGCAGGGAAAATTTCAGGACTTGACGATATAACCGATAGAATTTCCCCTGGTACGGATCGTTCTCCTGTGGTTTATCACCGGCCTCGGCCGGTTTTGTCTTTAAAAACCAGTAGCACATGCTGGTGGATGAAAACATGGAGAAGAACCACGATGCCATGAGCAAAATAATCATAACCGATCCCAGCGAGGAGGTGTAATCACCCGTTGAACCGATTTGCATCAGAATCGGTCCGAAGGCGAATACAGTCGTCAGCGTACTGGTGAGAAGGGGGACCGCAAGGGAGTTGCCGGTTTTTAAAACGGCATCCTTGCGTGCCATTCCCGTCTCCAGATTCACCTTTATGTCATCGGATACCACAATAGCGTTGTCCACGAACATACCCAAA
>JBATHN010000942.1:0-2429 GCA_049666885.1 Desulfobacterales bacterium | reverse complement strand
ATCCACGCCTGTCGCGCATGTTGATCGAGGCCGGGAAGCAGGGCTGTGTGGCAGAGGTGACTGTCATCGCAGCCGCTTTAAGTATTCAGGATCCCCGTGAACGTCCGGCTGATCGCGCCGAAGAGGCCGACAGGGCTCAGGCCCTTTTTGTCGACCCGGCCTCGGACTTTTTAACCCTGGTCAACATCTGGAACCGGTATCAGGAGACCTGGCGCGAGCAAAAAACGACCGGCAAAATAAAACGGTTTTGCCGGGCACACTTTCTTTCTTATCGCCGCATGCGCGAGTGGCGCGATATCCATGTGCAACTGAACGACATACTGGCCGAAAACGGTTTGTCTCGGGCAGGTGCAGCCGGTGTGGACCCCGATGGCCGCAATGCGGCCGTCCATAGGGCCGTTTTGAGCGGCTTTTTATCCAATATTGCCGTCAGGAAGGAAAAAAATGTCTTTCAAGCCGCCAAGGGACGCGAGGTAATGATCTTTCCAGGCTCAGCTCTGTTCAACCGGGCCGGCGACTGGATCGTGGCGGCCGAGATGATCGAGACGAGCCGCCTGTTTGCCCGCATGACGGCCACCGTCGATTCCGCATGGCTGGAAGAACTGGGCGGATCTCTTTGCCGATCCACGTATTTGAACCCGCGTTGGGATGCCCGCCGGGGGGAGGTCGTCGTCACTCAGCAGGTCAGCCTCTTCGGATTGGTGATCGTGACCGGCCGCACGGTTTCTTTCGGACCCATCGACCCTGAAACCGCCACCGAGGTATTTATCCGCGGTGCCCTGATAGACGACGATGTGCTGCATCCGCCCGCATTTCTGCTCAGCAATCGGAAATTGATCCAACGCATCAAAGACATGGAAGACCGCATCCGGCGGCGGGACATCCTCGTGGACGATGAAGAGATGGTGCGGTTTTACAGGAACCGTCTGCAGAGGGTTTACAGTCTGCGAACGCTGAACCGGCTGATCCGTGAAAAGGGCGGCGACGGTTTTCTGCGGATGGCGCCGGAGGACGTGATGAACGGACCTTTAGATAATGACCTACTTCTCCAGTATCCGGACCGCGTAGCGCTGGGCCGGGGGCGATATCGCTGCAGTTACCGCTTCGATCCGGGTCAACCGGACGACGGTCTGACCGTCACCATTCCGGCTGCCGTCGCCGCGTCGATCCCGCCCGGCAAAACCGATCGGCTGGTTCCCGGTTTGTTGCGGGAGAAAATCGAAACCCTCCTGAAGAGGCTGCCCAAGCAGTATCGCAGACAGCTTGTTCCCATCGCCCGCACGGCAGAAATCGCCGCTGATGAGATAGATGCCGGGAACGAAGCGTTGATCAGTGCCCTGGGGAAATTGATATTCCGGCGTTTTGGGGTCGATATACCCGGTACGGCCTGGTCAATCGAAGGATTGCCGGAATATCTGAAAATGCGGATCGCCATCACCGGGCCCCGGGGCGAGATCATCCGCAGTTCACGCGACACGGAAATCCTGCGCCAGAGCGTTTCGAGCAATCTTCCGGCCGACGATTGGGAAGCGGCCCGACGGCGGTGGGAGAAAACCCGCATAACGAGTTGGGATTTTGGTGATTTGCCGGAAAGCCTCGAACTGGCGGTACAGGGCGGCGGTGACTGGGTTGTATTCCCAGGCCTGACGGTGGAAGAGAGCGATTCAGGGCGCAGCATCAACCTGAGACTCTTTCAAAGGCGGGATACGGCGGAAGCGTCTCACGTCAAAGGAATTGCGGCCCTTTACCGGCTCCATTTTTCGAAGGAGTTGAAATTTCTGAAGAAAACTCTGGCACTTTCGCCTGACCGCTCGCACTCGGCACGCTATTTCGGCGGCATCCGACGTGTCGAAAAACGCCTCTACGATGCCGTCGTTTCACGATTGTTTGAACTTAACATCCGCACCTGCGCGGCCTTTACCGCTCATGCCGAGACGCTCGGGGCCAAGATCATTCCCTGCGGCCGGGATCTTGTCGGTCGCTTCCTGCCCGTGATCGACGCCTATCATGAAGCCCGGACCCGCATTCATCAACTGGAAACCGCCAACCGGACCAACCCGGTCCTGGCTGCGTTTTACGTTAGCCTGCAAACGGAATTGGTGCGCCTGGTGCCTGAAAATGTCGTCGAGCTCTATGATCTGCACCGCCTCGAACACCTTCCGCGCTATGTGCGGGCCGTCGAGATTCGCGCCAGGCGCGCGGCTGTCAACCTAGAAAAGGATCAGGTGAAAGCCGCCGATCTGGCGTCCTTCACTGCCGGCTTGGATCGTCTGATTCAAAGCCTATCGACGACCTCGAGCCCTGAGAAACGAAAGGCGATTGAAGATTTCTTCTGGTTGATCGAAGAGTACAAGGTGTCGCTCTTTGCACAGGAACTGCGCACGGCCGTTCCGGTATCGGAGAAACGGCTGCGGGAACGGATGTCGGAG
>JBATHN010000941.1:0-2758 GCA_049666885.1 Desulfobacterales bacterium | reverse complement strand
GGTGAGTTGTCGGCCTTGTGCTCCACCGCGAATTCCGAATGATACACATCCAGTATCACCTTTCCCGCCTCGAGAGCCGCTTCGATCGCTTTGACAAGAAACACGTTGTATCCGTTTGCCTTCATGGGTCTCCTATGCCGCCGGGTAATTGATTTCTTTAAGAGTTGTCTTGATTTTTTCCTCAGTAACCGGGGCTTCCCATTCGACGGTGACGGTCTTCGCACCCGGATCACCCTCAACCTTTTTTACGCCGTCGAGTTCGCCCAACTCGTTCTTGATGCTCATGACGCAGTGGCCGCAAGATATATTCGGAATCGAAAAGGTTTGTTTGGACATTTTTCTCGTCTCCTTGAATTGTATAGGCTGCACGTTTTTACCTGATAACTACAGAATAAGTATAACCAAAATCATCAAAGTCAAATTTGACGTTGTGTTTCCAAGTAGATGCCCGAATCGCATTTACCTCGCCCTCGGCACCTTACTTACTTACCCGGCATATTCGAAAAAAATGCCGAAATGTTTATTTTCTACCCGTTATTTAGCAGATACGCAGACCCGTATGGCGTACGAAATAATAAAAATGATATAAAAAAATAACAATTTAGCTATGTAAGCTATAAATACCATAAGACTGAAATTTGGCACAAGTTATGCCTTAAGTGGTGTCGGACAAGAAAGCGGCATCACGACTCACACCGTACAATAAACCTGGAAAGGAGAATTATCATGAATAAATTGACGTTGAAGAAAGGGTTCATTATGGTTGCTATTATCGCCACGGTGGGATTCGTCGCCTCGGCTTTTGCCGGGTAAGACATGGGCGGTTACGGGCACGGCGGACCCGGCTGGCATCACATGGGTTGGGGTGGGCCCGGAGATGGATTCGGGTACAACCAGAGCCTGACCGATGAGCAGCAAAAAGCCCTCGATCAGGAGCGTCAGGCATTTCTCAATGCAACCGAGAGCTCGCGGCAGGATTTATACGCCAAGAACCTGGAACTCAGAAGCGAACTGGCCAAGGACAACCCGGATGCCCAGAAAGCGGCCACTCTCCAGGAAGAGATCTCCAAGCTTGCATCAGAAATCGACCAGAAACAGCTCGACTTCATGCTCAACGCCAGGAAGGTTGCTCCCGATGCCGTTCGCGGTTACATGATGGGCGGTATAATGGGTTACGGTCCGGGATACGGAAACGGTGCCGATCACCGCGGCGGATACTGCTGGGAATAACGAACTCAACACACGACCGGGAAGGCAAACATGCCGCTCCGGCGGTCGCCATCAGGTCGGACGCTATTAGACCGGCTCGATTTAACCGGGGCCGGTTCACACTTTTTTGAACAGCCGTGAATAAATTTGAAATGAAACAGCTGATAGACATGGTGATTGCAAGGCTCTTCACGCGGTATCCCTCGTTGCTGAACAGATGGGCCCAAAATGCCCGGATCGTTCGTTACTCCGAAGCCCCCTGGACTTCGTTCACGGGTGACCCGGCCAAGAGCCGCCTGGCCCTGATCACTACCGGCGGGTTTCATTTGAAAAGCCAACCGCCCTTCGACATGAAGGATCGACAAGGTGATCCGTCTTTTCGTGAAATCCCCGCCGGCGCCAAACCGGCTGATATATCCATCACCCACAACTACTATGATAACAGGGATGCGGTCCGGGACATCAACACTGTTTTCCCTCTCGAACGGGTGCGGTTGCTCGAGCAATTCGGTGAAATCGGCAAGGTGAATCATCGCCACTTTTCTTTCATGGGACACATCTCGAATCGCCATCTCGACACGTTGATCAACGAAACTGCTCCGTGTGTCGCTGAAAAACTGAGAGAGGACAGCGTCGATATTGCCCTGCTCACACCGGCCTGAGGCCTGTGCAACCAGTCCGTGGGACTGATCCAACGAGCGGTCGAAGCCGCCGGTATCGCCACCATTTCCATCACGTTTTCAAAAGAAATTACCCGAAAAGTCAGGCCGCCGCGCGCGGTTTACACTCACATGCCCTTGGGTCACCCTTTTGGATTACCTGATCAGCGCTTCCGCCAGATTCAAATCCTGCGCCTTCTCATAGAATATCTCAAAGACATCCAAATCCCCGGTACCATCATCGACCTCGATCTGACGCAAAGCGACGATCCGGTCACCACGTGTTCTCTCTGTGGCGCTTAGTCCCGGCAGGTCAATCGGCACTGAAAAAATAATTTTCGTTCTCGGTGGATCTATGGTTATTTCGACGCCGTGGAGAGAGTTTCGTGACTTTTAGTCCGCCTGCCCTTATATTGATTCAAGTTGGTTGAATCAGAGCATATACTAACCTAATCGGTTTCAGGTTCAGGGTTCAAAGTTCAAAGGTTACAACCAATGGATACCATGTACCCTATTGATCAAGACCCTGAATACCCGACACACCCATTGGGTGAAACGGTTTTATAAACACCATGAAGCCAGAATTCATTAGATATGCGCTGTTTAAAGGCTTTTCGACCCAGAACGGTGAATCCCGCCATTGCGGGAAACCACTCAACCTATTTACTATTCAGACACTCTGATTTCCTCTAAAAATAGTTAAGGAGACTCGACATGAATTCTTTAGCCGAGATTTCCCAAACGGTCGTCGATCCGGTATGCGGCATGAAAGTGGATCCGCAAAACAGCGGACTCGTGTCAACCTATGGGAAGAACAACTACTACTTTTGCGCCGACGCCTGTCGTAAAGCGTTTGACGACAACCCCGAAAAGTATCTGGGGGATAAATC
>JBATHN010000940.1:0-4793 GCA_049666885.1 Desulfobacterales bacterium | reverse complement strand
CGAAGCTAAGGGGGTCGACCCGCTCCCAACGCAGGTCCCTTTCCTTGGCATAGTAGAGAATGTCAAGGACCATCTTGCGGATGCGATCGACCATCAGCTTGACCGTTTCCCATCCTTCTTTGATCTGATCCTGGTTTTCCTTGGAAAAGCCGGATTCAACAAGGTACATACCCCCGTCCAGCCCGGTCAGCAACCCCTTGATCCCGTGAGAGATCGAGCCGATCATCAGACCGAGGGATGACAGGTGATCCTGCAGTTCGGTCTTTTGCCGCACCAGCGCCTCGAGATTCTGGGTGTAGGTTTTGAGCTGCCGCTTCATGACAATCTTGTCCTGCACTCGCTTCAGGGCGATCTCCAGCGCCTCCACGTTGATCGGCTTGGTGATAAAATCGGTGGCTTCGAACTTCAGGCTCTTGATCGCCAGGTCCATATCGCCATGTCCGGTGATCATCACCACCTCGGTTTCCGGGTTTTCGCGCTTTATTTTTTGAAGCAGTTCGATCCCGTCCATACCCGGCATCTTGATGTCGGTCATCACAATCGGCGGATCGATTTGCCGGAAAATATCGATGGCCTGCTCACCGGTTTCGGCCTCATGGACCGTATAGCCCATGTCCGTAATCGACACACTGAGCACATCGCGGATGTCCTCTTCGTCATCCACCAGTAAGATCGGCCACTTTTTTCCTTCTTCCTTCGTCATGGGGTTCCCCTGACACCGGTCATGGATCCTTCCGACATCTGCTCGTGAGGGTGGTCGTCGGTTGCAGTCGTTTTCCGGGCGGGCGGAATGGGAAAGGTAACATAAAAAACGGCCCCCCCATTGTCTCGGGAAACGGCCTTGATATCGCCACCGCAGTCCTTGACAATTCCGTAGCTGATGGACAGCCCAAGACCGGTCCCCTTCCCCACCTGTTTGGTGGTGAAAAAGGGTTCGAAGAGTTTGTCTTCGATGGCCTTGGGAATTCCGCCACCGGTGTCCCGCACTTCCGCGACAACCTGCTGACCATCTTGCCAGGTTTTGAGCGTGATTATCTTTTCTCCCGACTCGCTCCTGGCGGCACTTTTTTCCTCGATCGCATCCCTGGCATTCAGCAGTAAATTGATAAAGACCTGCTCCAACCGTCCGGGGTCGGCCAGTATCTTGGGCAGCGTGCCGTCAATATCCCACACCACCTCGATACCCCGGACTTTCAACTGCTGGCTGAAGATGTCGAAGGCGTTTTTCAAGACATCGTTCACCTGGACCCTATCCAAGGACAAATCCGATTTGCGTGCAAACTGCCGCATATGGTTGATGATGTTGCTCGCCCGGTCGACGTTCTTGTCCACTTTTTCCAGCATCGAATGCAGGATCTGATGGTCTATGTCTTCGCCCTTGTTTATTTTCCTCACGAAGAAGCTGCTGGCGGTCTTGATCACCGAGAGCGGCTGATTCAACTCGTGGGCGATGCCGGTCGCCATTTCGCCCAGGGTGGCCATTTTGCTGGCTTGGATCAACTGCTGCTCGGCTTCCAGACGCTT
Source organism: Desulfobacterales bacterium (assembly GCA_049666885.1). Lineage (GTDB taxonomy): Bacteria > Desulfobacterota > Desulfobacteria > Desulfobacterales > SG8-13 > JARFQH01. The sequence goes on along the minus strand of JBATHN010000940.1, from coordinate 3,269 downwards.
GGTGATGTCGCTGGTCGTGATCAGCAGGACTTTTTTGCCGGGAAAGTCCGAGGGCGAAATCCGGATGTTGACGAAAAGGGTTTTGTCCCCCCTGCCCTTGTGCTTGACCTGATTCAGCATTGTCGAGGACCGCAGCAGGCGCCGGTATTTCTCCTTATTCTGTTCCGCGAACAGGTCCAGAAAGGAAGTGTTGAGAACCTCGCCTCTCGTAAAAGTGTAGTCGGTGGTAACACTTTCGTTGCAATCGAGAATTTCAAGCGTGTCGAAATCGAGCACAAAGACGGGATTGGGGATGTTGTTGAAGATTTCGTGGTATTTGCGTTCCGACTTTTCTAATTTCTTTTCGAGCAATTTACGCTCGGTGATGTCGATGCTCATCTCCATCGCCGCCACGACCTGCCCGTCGGCGTCGAAAATAGGAGACGTCCGAAAGATCCAGTGGGCTTCGGTGCCGTCTTTGTTGACTCCCGATTCTTCTCCGTTGTGGGGCAGCCCGTCAATGAATGTCCGCTCGACCGGACAATTGACACATTTATGGCCCTGTCCTTTGTAAGCCTTGTAGCAGTGATCGCCGACCCGCGGATCGAACCGCTCGGCGAAATCCTGGTTGTACCGCAGGAGCCTGTAGTCACGGTCCTGCACCGTGATCATGCAAGGCGTGCGTTCGAACAACGTCTGGTACTCATTGCGCTGCTTGTTGAGTTCGGCCTGTTTTTCCTGGATTTCCTTACCCATCTGATTGATGGCCACCGCCAGCTGCCCCATCTCGTCGGCCTGGTCGATGGTAACCTTGGTGTTTAGATCGCCCTTGGCGATCTGCCGCGTTCCGTCGATCAGCCTTTTTACCGGTTGACTGACGAACTTCAAGACGATGATAAAGATGATGGTAGAGGTCAGCAGAAACAGAACCATCGCCAGCCCGATGATTCCTTTTTCCGCAGTCAGAATCTCGTTATCGGTCTCCCGCAGTGAGACCACGACATCGAGCGCGCCGAGTATCTTCTTGCCCTCCGGATGAATATGGCAGGCATCGGTGGCACACCCCGGTTCGTTGCGAATGGGACTGATGATGCCGAGCAGCCGGTAACCTTTGCGCGAATTGAAGATCCGAATCCGCTCGCTAACATTGAGGTCGGTCAGCGGCGGTTCGGTGCGGTGACAGATGTCGCAGGCTTCGGCCTTGATGTTGGTCATGCGGTCGACTTCCGACGTCTCATTTGAAAACTTTATCTCCCCCTCTTTGTTGTAGATGCGGATATTCTCGATTTCCTTCTGACGCGCGATGTTGTTGATGATCTGATTGATGTCGTCGCGGGAGTTGAGCATCATCGAGTAGTGGGCACCGAGCTTGATGGTGTTGGTCAGCCGGTCGGTCGACTGGACGATCTCATCCATGAGCTTTTCTTTCTGGTAATCGATATTGAAGTAAGCCCAGGTCGAAATCGACAGCAACAGCGTCAAACCCACGGTCAGGATGAGCTTGGTGACCAGTCGATGGTGAAAATATTTGATTAAATTGACCATACGAATGTGCCGCTATCGATGCCCCCGGCGGTGTTCGGCCGGACGGCCGCCCTGAAACCCTGATCAAGCGGGAACGGGTTCGGAGTGACGCAGTTTTTGATGAAAGCCGGCCGTCACGGCCAGATTCAAATCCAGCCGCACCTCGTGCTCCGAGAGACCCAGTGCCAGTCCCAGCAGCTGGGGCAAGTAGAGCACGGTAACGGCAAGGTTCTTACCGTCTAATTTCGAGATCTTGCCCTGGTAGGCCTCCAGGTTCATCTGGCACATGGGGCAGACCGTCACGACGGCATCGGCCCCCCTGGCCCGCGAGAGGATCGAACGAACCAGCTCCATACCGACCGCCATTTTGGTATTCATGTGCGAGGCCCCGCAGCACTTACCGCCCATGTCCCATTGATGGACCGCCGCTCCTGCGGCCTCGAGGATGGGGGTCATCGACTGCGGCGCTTCCGGATCATCGAAAACAGAATAAGGCCTGAGGCACTGGCAGCCATAATAGGGTGCAATCGACAACCCCTCCAGGGGCTGTACGGTTTTCTTGGCGATCAGATCCGGGCCGATGTCCCGCACGATCACTTCCAGCAGGTGCCGAACGCGAACCCGTCCCGCTAAATGCAGCCCTTCCACGGCGAGGATCGCATTGATCCGATCCAAGAGGTCGGCGTCGTGCTTAACCTTTTCTTCAACGGCCTTGAGGTTGAGATAACAGGCGCTGCACGGCACCAGGATCTCATTGCTCCCGCCCATCTTTTCCGCCAGCGCCAGGTTGCGGGCCGGCAGAGCCAACGCCAAGTTCTGGCTGACGGCTTCGGCGGCGCTGGCGCCGCAGCAGGTCCAGTCCTCGATTTCCACCAGTTCGGCCCCGATCGCGGTCAGGAAGGCGCGTGTGGACAGATCGTATTCGCGGGCCGAACCTTCGAGGGAACAACCGGGGTAGTATAAATACTTCATGGGGCCTCCTCCAGTTCCGCGGCCTTCCGGAACAGCGCTGCCAGTGCGCCGTTGCCTTTGGAAGGAATTTGCAGGGCGACTTTTCCCTTCAGCATCAGTTTCATGCCCAGCGCCGCAAACCGCAGCGGCAGCAGGGGATTCTTCATGGCGTTGAAGTATAGCGTCATGAATTCCATCTCCCTGAGCCGGCCATGGCGCCGCACGCTCTCCAGAAAGCTCTTGTAGAAGAGACTGCTCTGCCGGTATTGAGACAGGCCTTCCCGTGCGGCTATCTGCTTGAGCGCGCCCATGGCCTCTGTCAGCGGCAATCCGCGGGGACACCGCAGGGTGCAGTAATAACAGGCGGAGCACAGGCTGAAGGTCTTGCTCTGGAAAATCTCTTCTTTCTGGCCGGTCAGGACCAGCCGCCAGAGTCGGCGGGGGGTGGCGTCCATCGCAAATTCATTGGGACAGGATCCCGTGCAGGTGCCGCACTGGATGCAGGCCTGCACCATCTTTCGAACCGGTGCCAAATCATCGCTGCCCGCCCCGTCTGAAAATTCGATTTCACCTTTGACTTTCGTCGTCATCTCGAATCCCCTTGTAAACACTCATGATTAAATCGGTTGAGCCCGTTAGGCCCGTTGAGTCCGATGAGCCAGTAGCTAAGGACTTAATCGATTTTATATGAACCAAGCTCAAAACGACAAGTCCATCACGATGTCTTAAAATGACGCGCCCGGAGCCCGGATGGGCGGTTGCTAACGGTGGCTGACTGTCTGAAGCCGCTTACGGGCTCTTGGGCCGGTCCCGAT
>JBATHN010000939.1:0-3539 GCA_049666885.1 Desulfobacterales bacterium | reverse complement strand
TTTCAGTTCATCTTCGCCCAAAACTGTCGTGGGCAAAAGAAGGCTTCGCTTGTAGTTGCCCATCATCCGTTTCACGATCTTGTCTTTTTTATGGATCAGTTTTTGGGGAACATCAAAAGATAAGATCTTTTCCCAATGCCTCGAAAATCCGGCGTTCATGAACATCGTCCCAGCGCACAAACATTGCTCGGCATAATAGTTATTCCTGCCACCGATGATCAGTCCGACACAGTCATCTACTGGATTTTCATTTTCCAACGGGAGGCTCACCGGAACCGGTATATCTTTAAAGAGCTCGTTCATGTTTTTAAGGGCATTTCCGCATAAGCCATATCCCAGAAGAACGGCGTCTACAAATGGCGCGAGTTCTTTGACCGCTGTCGTCACTTGGCTGGTTAAATTCGGGATATTTGAATGGAGTCCCACCTCCATCACCCGAATCAAAACGGCGATTCCGTTTATTTGATCTGCTTTAAACTCGTCGGCACGGGTCGCCCTTTGCACCGGTTTTAGGCTATCTTTTTCCAGAACCCGTATCAGTTCTTCGGAAAAAACATCATGTAAAACCCAGATTTCCGAAACTTCCGGGTCTCTTGAAAGAACGTGGGCGAACTCCAATTCCAAAATCTGACAGGTGACCACACCTACTTTGGGCATATTGTGCTTCCTTTTGGAAAAAAGTTCATTTGAAAGTCTTAAGATCATCAGAATGTTCATTTTGGGCCTGATATTGGGTTTTCTAACACTCGCGCTCAGCAACGACGCAACGTACAGCCCCTTTAAGATAATTCTTTAAGTGTCTGTCTCAAAACCTTACCGATGTGAATATTTTGTGGGCAATATTTCTCAGCCTTGGAATAGTCAGCCTTCAGAATATTTTCTTTGACATCCCTTGGTAATCTACTGAATAACCTTAAAGCTTTGTCTCGATCTCTATAACTGTGGTTGTACATAGAACAACGAAAAATATCACTGATCGGAATGTCAAGGCTTACCAGTGTTTCACAAATATTGGCACATCCGGCACAGTAACCTGGAGCAGTTTTTTGAGCGTACTGTTCCAAACGTTGCTTATCCCCCACTGATAACTGATTCTTGTTTGAAGCAGCAGCAACATTGAACGCTTACATTCCGACTATTTTTGATCCTGTAAAAGCGAATGCATCCTGAAAGCAGATCGAGCACTTTCTTTGATTTGGGTTTTCGCGGCATAAATAAGCCTCCTGTTTATATTCCTGCCTATTCCGGCAATATCGGCCACATAGACCGGAGGAAGTCGGCCACCTAAACTGGAGCAAAGCGACGCTGGTTTTCATTATTTCTCAAATTTTTAATTTTTAGTCAAATTACCATGAATTGACGGGTTTGCCCGGCTTCCAATCGATGCATGATCTTGCCGAAGCCTATAGGGGCTGGATTGATGAATCGGTGAAGAAGGTAAGGCATTTCCGGGACGGAAAGTAGACGGAGAGTGTCGTTGTAGGTAGCCGGGCATTTGTGACAGAGACGAAGGAAAGGCTCGGTTGAGAGTTGTGCATTAAGAGAACCGCCGGCGCCTTACAAGGGCATATCGGGGTATGGAAATGCGGCTATAAGGCTTCAAAATGAGTATTTTGGGTAGAATTCCGTTTGAATAACAATATGATGGCGTGGTCCGACCAGGGGGACCTACCGGGAGACCTTCTTGCTACATTCTTGTCGGACCAAATTAACTTATTGAAAATCAATGAAATAAATGCTAAACGATGGTTATTAAGGGTCTTAGAACCACCTTTTTGATGGCAAAAAAGTGGTTTAAAGAAGGTGCACAAAAAAAAGGAATCAGATCATGGCCTCTAAAAATGAATCGCCTTATGTTTGTCATATCTTCGTCTGTACCAACGATCGTCGCGGCCAACGTAAGTCTTGCGCCGATGGTAACAGTCCTTTGGTCAGAGCCGCCTTGAAAGAAGAAATTGCTAAGCGGAGTTGGAAACCCCGGGTTCGCGTTTCCCAAAGTGGTTGCTTGGGCCTTTGTGGTGACGGTCCCAATGTCATCCTTTATCCTCAAAAGGTATGGTTTTCCGAGGTGTCTCCTTCCGATGTGGCTGAAATAATCGCTAAAGTTGAAGAATTTTTGGTTGTCGACAGCGAGGATTAAAATCAATTGCTCCCAGGCTAACGAAGTCAAACATAATGGAGCTGATTATTTCGAATCCGCCTTGTTATGGTGAAAAAGAAAAAAATATTGAAGAGGCATGGATTTAAGTCCGGTATTCTCCCATCGGTCGTCAACATTGAATGTCCCCGTCTCCCCACCTCGACCAATATTATGACTCATGTGTGACGATATTTTTAAATTAGTCTAAAGCATTGAGCATCAAACTCACTGTCTTTTGGATAATCCGACGGATAAATTGGGAGGAATTGCCAGATGCCCGGTCCAGATGCCGCAGCATTCGTATACGGCTTGTGTGCTGCAATCGCGTGGGGTGCGGGTGATTTCAGCGGAGGTTTTGCAACCAGACGAAGCAACGTGTTGCTCGTAGTGCTGTGGTCGCAACTGATCGGCGCGGCGGTCCTGGTGGTCCTGGCAGTCGAAATGGCAGCAGATATGCCGCAAATTGACCATCTGTTTTACGGCGGCGTTGCAGGAATCTTCGGGGTGTTCGGGCTGACCGCGTTGTACCGGGGTCTTGCCTTGGGCCGCATGGGGATCGTGGCACCCATATCGGCCGTGACAGCTGCCGTTATCCCCATCGGTATTGCCGCTTATAGTGAAGGATTACCGGGCAATTTGCAGCTGATGGGGTTTGGACTGGCCCTACTGGCCATCCGGGCCCTGTCCTACTCTCGCGGAACCACCAAAATTCACTCCCATGAATTGGTCCATGCCGTTGCGTCCGGCCTTGGTTTCGGGATGTTTTTTGTGTTTATCGACCGGGTCAGCAGCCAGGCGATTTTGTGGCCCCTGGTGGCCGCCCGGGGAACCTCCATCACCTGCTTGCTGCTGCTGGTACTCATACGGGGCGAGTTCCATGTGCCGAAGAAAAACCAGCTGGGCCTGTTGGCTCTGGTGGGCCTGTTCGATGCGGCCGGCAACACGTTTTTCGCGTTGGCCACCCGCATGGGTCGCCTGGACATATCAGTCGTTCTTTCCTCCCTCTATCCCGCCGCCACCGTGGTGCTGGCCTGGCTTATATTAAAAGAGCGCCTCACATCGACCCAATGGACCGGATTGGCCATAACTGCCGTCTCCCTGGCTCTCATCTCTCTGTAATTGCATTTCCGGGACAGAAAGTGGACGGAGAGTGTCGCGTTCAGTAGCCGGGTATTTGTGACAGAGACGAAGGAAAGGCCCGGTATCAGGGCTAAAGGACGCAAAATGGTTGGAACAGGTGATGTTTTTTGAGTTAAGAGAACCGCCGCCGCCTTACAAGGGCATTTCGGGGTATGAAAATGCAGCTATAAGGCTTCAAAATGAGTATTTGGGGGTAATTCCATTTGATTACAATATGATGGCGTGGTCTGACCCGGGGGACTCACTGTGGCCTTTATTT
>JBATHN010000938.1:0-4271 GCA_049666885.1 Desulfobacterales bacterium | reverse complement strand
TAAATTCTCTAAAAACAGCCGATTATTATTAAATAACCTATCACTCCAAAAGCTTAAAACCCCGTTGTTTGGCTATTTTCTCGCCTCTTCGAATGGCATACACAACCCCGGCTACTGTTCTGTTCAGCTTTTCGGCCAGGTGGGTAGCCGTATATCCCATTTCCCTAACCGCCCAATAGCAAAATAAGCCTCTGGCATCCGCAACCGCTGGCTTTTCCTAATCGCCAGTTTATGACACCGCCAAATTAAGAAAATGGGGTGAAGTGCTGCCCGGGGTATCAAAAGAGGGTTTCCGCGCCATGTCGCCAATGACATGGTGCCTGATTATTGTCGATTTTTCACCCCCGTCCCTTATAATCCCCCATTATAGTACAAATCCTTTTAAGCATCTTATTTTATACTTGACGCCGGCAATAAAACTAAGAGGCAGTCGGAGCTATACTACTCCAACTGCCTCCAACTTCTTCGATATTAAAACCAGTTACTGAACTCTAATAAGTCAACTCAGTCAACAACGTAACTTATTTCCCGCCCGTTTTTTACCTTTTTCTGGGGTTCTATCGACTCCGGGCATTTGATTTCGCCTTGCTTTAGAATGGTTCTGTACTTGAGCCGGTATTTTTGTGATTCTTGTGCATCCAGAGCGCCGCCGGGGATTTTTAGGGGGCTCTCATTATTTAAACTTTGAAAATGTACAACAAGCACAGCGGCTGGGTGTGCCCGTAACCAAAATCAGTAGGTCCGCGTAACGCGGTTATGATATGAAGCCTCAAAAGATGAGCGCGTTAATTTACACCCGCGAGTAAACAAGTCCGCTGATCTTGTCGAAGTGAGCATCGGTAGTAATCAGCTCGGCACCATGCTCCATCGTCTGGGCCGCAATCCATATGTCATTGGTGGGTATAGGTGTCCCTTTATGCTTGAGCTGAGTAGCAATCCGTGAATAGCGATCGGCGGTGATCTTTCCGGCCGACACTGTCTCGACTGCATCATGTACCAGAAAACGATTCAACTCGGTTAAATTTTTCCTGAATCGGGTGCCGTTTCTGAATCCGAAAAGAAGTTCACCCATGACAACCGCGGAGAACAAAATCAAGTCTGCCCCGGTAATAATCTCAACGAGTTCAGCGTCATTGCGTTTGAACCCTACGTACGCACTCGTATCCAACAGGAGTTTCATTTCCACATAACCTCATCGATCTGCTCACAGATTTTAATAGCTTCTTTGAATTCAGAAGCCTCTTTTTCAGTCCAGCCACCGGCGAGATCTCTCAGCGAGGCGGCCGGAGCGGTTTTTAAAGACTTTGCAGATTGGTTGAGCATTTCCAGAACGACGCGGTTGATAGATTTACCCGTTTTTTTTGCAATCCGGCGTATTTTATGTTCGATTACTGGTTCCAACCCGCGTAATGTGATTTGAGACATGATTCACCTCCTGTTTCATGTTGAGCCATTTTATGCCTCAAACAAATCGGTGTCAAGGGGATCAAACAATCACCAATTCTTTCATCGGGATGCAAAGCCACCATTTAAAACTGCAGGACCTCACGCGCCCTTCAGTTTAGTTCGCACGAGAAAATTATGCTTCTTGACAACAAAGAAACAACGACCCAAAAAGCAAGCCCGACACTGCTGGAAAGTGCCGGGCTTAAATGGTTGATTATCAACGCGGTTGTAGAGGTGTGTCGACCCAAACCCTCTTACGCCGCGAGAGAGAGCTTGACCGCGCAGACTTTGTACTCCGGGATCTTTGAAACGGGATCGAGCACGGCGTTGGTCAACCGGTTGGCGGCCGCCTGAGCAAAGTGGAAGGGAATGAAGACCGTTCCGTTCACCGCCTTGGGGCTCACCTGGATCTTGGCTGTGATCTTGCCGCGCCGGGAGGCGATCTCGACCTCGGCACCATCCGTCAGTTCGTAGAGGGCGGCATCCTTGGGCGAAATCTCTACAAAACACTCGGGGACCCGCTCGTTGAGACCCGCGGACTTCATGGTCATGGTGCCGGTGTGGTAGTGATAGAGCACCCGGCCGGTGGTCAGATACAGCGGGTATTCGTCGTCGGTCAGTTCGGCCGGAGGCGTGTAGTCGATAGCGTGAAACATCCCCCGCCCGCGCGTGAATTGTTCACGGTGAAGGATCGGTGTGCCCGGGTGTTGCGGTGTCGGGCACGGCCAGTGCAGTCCCTCGACCGCACTGCGGTCGAAGGTAATCCCGGCATAGGAGGGGGTGACCCGGGCAATCTCTTCGAAAATCTCCCGGCTACCGGCGTACGCCATTGGGGTTCCCATGCGGGTGGCAATATCGCACAGGATCTGCCAGTCTGCCTTACACTCTCCGGGGGCCTCGACCGCCTTGCGGATCAGCTGCACCCGCCGTTCGGTGTTGGAGAAGGTGCCGTTTTTTTCAGCAAAACATCTCGACGGCAGGACCACGTCGGCCAGTTGGGCGGTTTCGGTCAGAAATATGTCCTGGACCACCAGGAAGTCGAGGTTCTTGATGGAGGCCTCGGCATGGTTCAAATCGGGGTCAGACACCAGCGGGTTTTCCCCGATGATGTATAGCGCCTTGAGCTCGCCGGCGTGCGCCTTCGGAATCATCTGAGTGACGGTCAGGCCCGGCTTTGTCGGCAGATCTTTCACACCCCAGGCCTCTTCCATCTTTTTGGCGATGGCCAGGTCGCTCACCGGCTGGTAGCCGGTGTACACATTGGGCAGTCCGCCCATATCACAGGCCCCCTGAACGTTGTTCTGGCCGCGCAGGGGGTTGACGCCGGTACCGGGCTTGCCCATGTGACCGCAGAGCATGGCCAGGTTGGCCAGGGACTTGACGTTGTCCGTTCCGTGGCTGTGCTGGGTAATGCCCATACAGTAGAGGATGCTGGCGGCCTTAGCTGTGGCGTAAAGCCGGGCGGCCGCGGCCAATTCCTCGGCCGGAATGCCGGTGATGCTCTCGACATAGTCCGGCGTGTAGTTGGAGACGATTTTCTTCAGCTCCTCGAAGCCCTCGGTGCGTTTCTCCACAAAAGTCTTGTCATATAAATCCTCGGCGATGATCACGTGCATCATGCCATTGATCCAGGCGACGTCGGAGCCCAGGTTCTGACGCAGCCACTTGTGGGCGAATGTGGCGAGCTTGATCCGCCGCGGATCGACCAGGATCAGCTTGGCACCCCTGAAGGAGACCGCCCGCTTGACGTGTCGGGAGAGGACCGGATGGTTCTCGGTGGTATTGGAGCCGGTCACCAGAATCACGTCGGCGTCCTCGATATCCCCGATGGTGTTCGTCATGGCACCGCTTCCGAATGCTGCGGCCAGACCGGCCACGGTGGAGCTGTGTCAGAGACGCGCGCAGTGGTCGATGTTGTTGGTCTTGAGGACGGCCCGCGCAAATTTGTTTGCAATGTAGTTCTCCTCGTTGGTGATCCGGGCGGAAGTCAGTACGCCGAGGCTGTCGGGTCCGTGCGCCTCTTTGATCTTGCCCAGCCTGTCCGCCACCAGATCCAGGGCCTCGTCCCAGCTTGCCTCCCTGAATTCCCCGTTTTCCCTGATGAGCGGCACGGTCAGGCGCTCGGGCGAGTGAATGAAGTCGAAGCCGAAGCGTCCTTTGACGCACAGCGAACCGTAATTCGGTGCCGCCTCTTCGACACCGGTGACTTTGACCACCCGGTTGTCCTGAACGTGCAGATGCATCTGGCAGCCGACCCCGCAATAACTGCAGGTGGTGCGAACTTTCGTGGTCTGCCAGGGGCGGACATTGTAGCGCACGTCTTTCTCGACCAGCGCCCCCACAGGGCAGGCTTGGACGCACTCACCGCAAAACACGCAGTCCGAATCTTTCAGCGGCCGGTCACCGGCAGCGACGATCTTGGTGCGTGCGCCCCGGAACCCGAAGTGAATGGCGTTGTTGACCTGAACCTCGTTGCAGGCCTGAACACACCGCCCGCACTGGATACAGCGGGAAAAATCCCTCACGATAAACGGGTTGACGGTCTCCATCGGATAGGGCGTATCGGTGGCGGCAAAACGCTCGCCGGAGACCTGGTAGCGGTAGGCCAGGTCCTGAAGCCGGCAATCGCCCCAGACAGGGCACAGTTCCTGACTGCCGTCGTCCTTCTGAACGTTGAGTTGAAACTGGGTCCAGTCCTGTCCGTCGGAACCGCGCACGGCGCAGTTGTGATTGCCCGAGGAAAGCAGCAGCTGCAGGATCAGTTTGCGGGCCTTGACGACGGCTGCTGTTTCCGTCTGCACTTCCATGTTGTCCCCGGCCGGGGT
>JBATHN010000937.1:0-5487 GCA_049666885.1 Desulfobacterales bacterium | reverse complement strand
TCGTCGACCAGCGCGGCGTTCATGACCAGGATCAGCGCCAGGAAGGTCAAATTGGTGATATAAGGCGGTCCCAGGACACCCAGATCCATCAGGGTGCCGTGCAGGTAGCCGACACCCAAAAATATGACCAGGCCGGTCCCAAAAAGAACGGCGCGACGGTTAAGTCCGCGTTTTGCCATACGCACGATGCTTTCGGCTGCCATAAAAATGAGGAGGATCCAGGCGATATCCGCGATGAAACGCCATGGGTTGGGGGAGCCGGAAACATATGAAATCTTCTCATTCCACGGCAGATAATGCGTTTGGAGGGTATCTATTGCGGCATAGATGATGGTGTTGGGCGATAAGATATTGACGGACACTGCCAGTGCATAAGCCCCGGTCACGACGAAAGCCAGGCGGCGCCGGGTGGCACCGGTCAGCAGCACGATGAACCAGGCGAAAGCCATCCAGGTGATGCCCTGGAAAGTGAGCATCGATTTGAATGCCGAAACGGCTTGGCTTAGATCAACTGCAGTATAGAGCCGGGTTTCGAAAATAAAACTCACACCGACGGCAACGGCCATGACCGCGAAGAAGAGCTCAACCATGCGGTCTCGCCGGCGAAAAAATATCATCAGGTGGAGCAGACCCACCGCCAGGCAAATGCCGCTTATCATCAGAAATGCAATAGTTAATGGACCCATAGACAGATAGTTATCCAAAGCGTCATAAATAGTTGCGCATAAGATTATGCGTATTTATTTAGAATGTTAGTTTCACCGCCCATTCGCTACGCTTATTAAAGTCGCAAAGTACGCAGGGGATTTTTATCTATTCCTTTTCGCCGAGGCCCGACTATTTCGCCTGAGCGAGAGCGATGGCGGATAGGGGGCGAAAAGGAATAAACTCGAACCCTTACGGGCCGGGTTAAAATGTACTTAAGCTGCCGAAGGCTTGATGGTTTTCATTTGCCGGCGTCTCAGCGGCAAATGAAAAATAAAAACTCACTCTGCGCCCTCTGCGACTCTGCGGTGAATATTAGGCTAAGAGGATACCGATCCAAGATAAAGGAAAAATCCACAACCTGCAAGCCGGTCTCAAGGTCATCCACACTTCTCGGTGAAAATACCAATAATCCTATAGATGACACTCAAGGAGCCCGGTTCCATTTAAAGGTTCACCAAGAACCGCTGCAGGGTCACGGGTTATACAGGCCTGCCAGAGCCGGCAGGTAGAGGGATAAAATCGGAAAAAGGGAAAGGATCAGCAGCACGACGATGTCCATGAGAACGAACCAGACGGCCTGTTTGGCAATGCCGTCGAGGTCGCCGCCGATCAGGTTGGCGGCTGTGAAGAGGTTGACGCCCACCGGCGGGGTGGCCTGGCCGATGGCCAGGGCCGATATAAAAATGACGCCGTACCACAGCGGATCGATCTTGAACGCTGCCAGCACGGGGATCAGAATCGGCATGACCAGATACGAGATCGAGATGGCATCGATGATCATCCCCAACGCCAGAAGCAGCAGGTTGACCAGGATGATCATCACGGCGGCATTGGGCGATATGCGGATAATGGCTTCGGCCGCCTGGTCGATTATGCCGATCACCGAGGCGGCCCATGAAAAAATACCGGCAAACACCACGATGAACATGATCACCGAACTGGTGACGCTCGCATCCACCAGGATTTGAACCATATCCCGCCACGTAACGGACCGGTAGACCACCACCGCGACGAACAAGCTGTAGAAAACGGCCACCACGGCTGCTTCCGTCGGGGTGAAGATGCCGGTGTAGATACCCCCCAGGATGATGACCGGGGTCAGGATCGCCCATAGGGACTCCTTAAGGGCAATCAGAATTTCTTTGGCCGAACCCCGGCGTTCCAGGCCGCGGTAGCCGCGTCTGCGGGATATCAGGTAGGCCACCAGAAGGGTTCCGGCACCGGTGATCAATCCGGGGAGAATGCCGGCCACGAAAAGCGCGCTGACCGATACACCGGTGATGTTGCCGTAGATAATGAAGGCGATGCTGGGGGGAATGATGATCGAAAGGTCGGAGGCGTTGGCGATCGTGGCGCCGGCGAAGTGCTTGTCATACCCGTGACGGATCATGGGGGTCAGCAAAATCAATCCGACGGCTGCGGTTGTGGCCGGTCCCGAACCGGAGAGCGCGCCCCAGAACATGCAGGTCAGCACGGCCACCATGGCCAATCCACCGACGGCTTTGCCGACCAGGAGTTCGAAAAAGAGGGCGATTTTTGCCGCGAGCCGGGCCTTTTCCAGGATTACGCCGGCCAGAACGAAAAACGGTATGGCCAGGAGCGGGAAGGAAGCAATACCGTTTAAAAAATTGACCCCCAGCATCCCGATGCCGAGGTTGAACTGATAGATCGTGACGACCCCGGCGATTCCGAGGGCCGTTCCGATGGGAACCCCGAGAAACATGAGGACCAGAAATATGGACCCGATGACGACGGCTTCCATTTAGAGGTCCTCGCTGCGTTCGAATTGCGCCAGGTGCTGGGCCGCTTGCCGGTAGATGCCCGTAAATACGAACACAGACAATACCGGCACCCCGGCATAGTAAATCCAGACAGGTATATCCAGGGCGGCCGAGGTCGCCTGAAAAAGCGTCAATTCGTCGTAAATGGCCTGCAGCATGTAGGTGTCGACCAGTAGAAACAGAATGGCGCTCAAGCCGGCGCTGAACAGGATCACAATCTTCTTGTAGCGCTTCGGGAAAATGTTGAAGAGGGTGACCATGCCCAGCTGACTGCCGCGTTCAAATGCAATCGCCGAACCCACGACCGTCAGCCAGACAAACAGGTTGATGGTGATCTCCTCGGTGGCGGCAAATGAAAAGTGAAACAGATAGCGACTCAGAACATTGATGAAGGCAATGGCGGCCATCGTGAACAACATCAGGGCCGCGAGCCAGTAATCGATTCGAATTCCCTTGATGCTCGGCGTCATCGGGTCAGTTCTCCAATCAAATATCAGAATACGGAAAAGCCCCTGCGCGTCTCATTGACTTCGCAGGGGCTTTTGGCTACGGGGGATTACTTCGCCATGTCGGCCTTGGCTTTTTCGTAGATATCCTCTCCGATCTTCGGCACCCACGTGTCGTAGAGAGATTTTGTGGCGTCGACGAATGCCTTCTGCTGGGCTTCGTTGAGATTGGTCACCACCATCCCCTTGCTCTCGACGAAAGCCACCGGATCCGGGATCTCCATGGTGTAGTTGAACTCGTCCTTGAGGATCTTGAGAGAGGTGCCGTCATCAATGCCGGCCCGGGCGAGCGCGACTTCAAACCGTCCGGCCTCCAGTGCGGCCTCCTGGATGGCCTTCTGGATATCCGGCGGGAAGGCGTCGAACTCCTTTTTGCTCCAGTAGATGATCAGGGGATCGACCAGGTAATTCCAACGGGTGATGTACTTGTGGTACTGCCAGATCTGGACCGGGATGCATACGTTGGGCAACGGGTTTTCCTGGCCGTCGACCACGCCCTGCTGAAAGGCGGAGGTCGCATCGCCCCAGTTCATGTTGACCGGGTCGGCGCCGAGCTGTCTGAAGATGTCGATGAAGATCGGGCTGCCCACAACCCGGAATTTCAATCCTTTTACGTCTGCGGGCATTTTGATCTCGCGCTTGCTGTTGGTGATCTGCCGGAACCCGTTTTCCCCCCAGGCCAGCGGTTTCATTCCCTTGCTCTCCATGGCGGCAAAAATGGCCTTGCCGGTTTCACCTTGCTCCATTTTGTCCAGATTCTCAAAGTTGTTGATAAAAAACGGCAGGGAGAAGATGTTGGCCTCGGTAATCACCGGCGAGATGTTGATGGTCGATTCCATGGCACAGTCGATGACGCCGTTGGCCACCATCTGGGCCGATTTCAGCTGGGCCCCCTTCAGCAGCGAGCTGCCCCAATACGGTTTGATGTTGATCTTGCCGCTGGTCTTCTGGGCCACCAGCTCGGCGAACTTGGTCGCCCCCATGCCCCAGTAGAAGTTGGGGCCGACGTTGACCTGCATCTTGTACTCCTTCTTGAATTCGGCGGCATGGCCGGCGGGCAGCAGCGCAAGCACCACCGCGACGGCGATCATCAGTGCGAGACAGATTCGGGTTTTTCCGGATTTCATGCGTGTTCTCCTTTCGGTTTTTGGAATTTGGTGCTCGGAATTTGATATTTCTGAATAGCCCAATACCCGGGATAGTCTCTCTAAAGATTATCTTTCTAATGGGTATAGTACCGGTAAGTTTCATAGAATGCTATGATCCCTCCGGTCAGATCCTACAATCCGATTGTCGGGTGCTGTTCCGGTCGCATTGCTGCTTTTAAAAATTCTTGTCATCAAGCAATATTCCCAATACAGTGTCAAGTCAAAAAACTCATTTTTTGTTTCGGATTACTACGCCGGCGATACTGGAAGACGATGACGGCACTCTTCGTATTGTTGAAAATACTGGTCACCATAGCGATCGTCGTCGGGTTGTCGGTTGTGGCCGAACATGTCAGCCCGCGGGTGGCCGGCGTCCTGTCGGGGTATCCATTGGGTGCGGCGATCGCTTTATTTTTTATCGGCCTGGAAATCGGCCCGGTTTTTGCCGCCGAGAGCGCCGTTTACACGATCGCCGGATTGGTAGGCAGCCTGTGCTTCGTTTACGCTTACTACCAGACGGCGTTGCGATGTGACCGCTGGGCGATTCCCTTCGCATCGACTGCTGCCACGGCGGGATATTTTGCGGTCATCGGGCCGCTTCATTTGATTGGCTTGTCGAAATTATCCGCAGTGCTGTTTACAGTCAGTGCCACTTTCGCGTTCGCTTTCATATTCCGAAACATCGAAGACTCCCGCATCGATCGGCCTGTCCGTCTGACCTTCCGGATCCTGGTGCTGCGGGCTGCGCTGGCGGCCGTCATTATTTTGATGATCACCGGCGCCGCAAAATGGGTCGGTTCGCGGTGGGCCGGGCTTTTTTCGGCCTTCCCGACAACGCTGTTCCCCCTCATGCTGATCGTTCATCTTAGTTATGGTCGGTCTGCCGTGAACACGATCATCAAGAACTTTCCGCGGGGACTGGGTTCGTTGATTCTCTATGCGCTCGGCGTTTCTTTCGTATATCCCCGCTTCGGGGTATTGCTGGGGACGATAGTGGCGTTCACGCTTGCCACTGCTTACCTTGTCGTTTACGGGACGGTGGTGGCGAAAACGGGAAAATGAATGTCGCACAACAAACCGGTAGAACCTTCAGCTACCGTTATACAGGAGCATTTTATGGCTTTAAAGAAAACTGAGTTCATCGCCATGTACCGGACCATGGTCACCATCCGGCAGTTCGAAACCCTGGCGGGCGAACTCTTTGCCGCCGGCAAGATTCCCGGCTTCATCCATCTGTCGCTCGGCCAGGAAGGCTCGGCGGTCGGCGTCTGTTCCTGCTTGCGAAAAGACGACTACCTGACCACCACCCACCGCGGCCACGGCCACATGATCGCCAAAGGGGCC
>JBATHN010000936.1:0-2404 GCA_049666885.1 Desulfobacterales bacterium | reverse complement strand
ACAAATCATGGAACGCGTGATGAAATCTTTCTGAATATCGAGATTGGAGGAGAATCTATCATCTTTAGAAACATCGTGAATCATGACCGACTGCTCCTCACGCAACACCCAGCCCGCCACGCCGTAGTCATCCGGGAATCGCATCCTATCCATCCTTTTTCCGGTTCCGTTTCTCTGCTCCTCGGCTGTTCGGATGAAATAAAACTCCCTGTTCTTCACATCGTGCAAGGCGATGGAGGCTCCCTCAATGCCGAAGACCTCCTTGATTTTGGACAGAATTCTTCGGAGCATCACGTTCAAATTTTCAATTGAATGGACGGATGTGGACAGTTCATAAAGCAGGTCCAGATCAGACTTGGTCAAGGCAACCGTTTGATGGGATATTGCGGTCATTGGCAGTCTCCCGGCCTGAAGTGATTTGATTAGAAATGCGCTCACCGCCCGCTTCGCTCGACTCAGAGATCGCAAAGGGGATTTTTCTTTTAACTTTCTGCTGAGAGGGCAGAAAGTTAAAAACACACGTCCTTGGGGTAATATGATCCCAAGCTTTATTCATGCCACCATACGGAGGGGAATTAATGCATTTGAAGCGAATTGGCCTTTATGTTTGCTGTCCTCTCAGCGGCAAACATAAAATAAAAATCCTCTGCGTTCTTCGAGACTCTGCGGTAAGAAAAATGAATAAGTATCAACAAAACAGGTCTAAAGATTTTTACCGCACTAATTGTATCCGATGCCTCGGTTTCGACCGGCAAGCATGAATTCAGGTATCCGGACCGGAGCCTCCTTGAAACGTCAACTAAATATATAGCTGCGCACTAAAATTATCAACTAACTTTACAATTACTGGGATCATTGCCTTTTCCAGTACGGTCACAAAAATCTAATCCAAATTAAATTATAATTTAATATCAGACAGATAAAAGCACCGATACCGTATCATCCCACCTTTTGGAAAATTTGGCACCAATGCTGCTCTCCCGGTTGTGGGGACTGGTTGCAAAAGTGTAATCGAAAGGAGGTACGGCATGAAGACGCTCATCATATTAATTGTTTTTAGTGTGGTGTTTGTTTTGGGGACATTTACAGTTTCAGGTGAGACTGCAGTCGGAGGGGATCCGGCCACGTTTTACGCAAACTGCATCGACAGGAAGATTACCTGCTGCGATTGCAAAGGGGAACTGTGGCATTCGCGATCGAAGAATCTTCGCAGTTGCTCACGGTTGGCGATCCTCAAGGCGATTTTTCTGAGTGCCAACAAAGAACAGTTGATCCGCGAAATGGAGGCAAGCGGCGTCGCAATGAAAACGTACAAGGTCGACTATTATCTGAACAAGCGGTTTTATGAGAACCTGAATGCATCTTTTTTAACGGCCAAATCGATGGACTAAAGAAGGAATTGATTTTCCATCAGCTTTACGAAAACAAATCAGAAAACCAGGAGAAAGCGCATTGACTGAGCAACTTGAATCCGGGCCGTTCAATCGGCGGCCCGGATACGAACAAAATAGGGGCGAACACATGGAAAGGCTCGAGGAATTGATCAGGATCTTGTCCGAACCGGCAATGCGCGCGAGGCACTCACAAGCCAAGACGACGCACAGCTGTAAAATTTGTGATGGTCCGGCCCTTTGCTTCCGGGATGCGGCTTCGGCATTCGAGTACAAAGTTTCCGCGATCTGCCAGAAGTGTCAGGACAAGTACCTTTGCGCCGCAAACCGCCGGCAATTCTCGGTGAAAATATGAATAATATAGTTTTCACCAGGCAACCGGATTTTAAAAGGTTCACCAAGAGCCGCCGGCAAACCGCCGGACGAACCGATCGAGGCCGAATTGGCTTCTATAAATTTAAATGGCCTAACAATTTCAAAGAGTTTTCATTTGACACAAAACAGTTTCCGACATAATTAAAAAACGAATCCGGTCCTCATTTCCTGGCCTCTTCTCACTAACGCACCTTCTGCGCTGTCGGAATCTGTCTTCTTTTCTTCCGGATTCGATTGCCGGAATAAGTTACTTTTTTATCGACTTTGACCAATACGTCACTTGGCCGGAGGGAGAAAATCCGCCTATTCACCAGAACCAATGACGAATTGAACTTAATTCTAAAACACGAGGGCCGCATGCTGGATTACGACCAAAAGGTTCTCGAAGGATCCCAGATCGCGGAACAAGGTACCGATCTGTCCGCCGGAAATCTGATTCATCGCTACAAGATGATTTGTGAACTGGGGCAAATGGTCACCTCCGAGATGAACCTGGAGTCTCTGTTCGACCTGGTGATGCAGCAAACCGCCTCGATCATGTCCAGCGAGAGGGCTTCGGTGTTTCTTTACGATTCGGCCGGCGAATGTCTGTGGTCGCGGGCCTCTACCGATCTGAAACAGAACGCCGTTCGCATTTC
>JBATHN010000935.1:0-1684 GCA_049666885.1 Desulfobacterales bacterium | reverse complement strand
GTATTGTCATAAGCCGCCGACCGATAACACAGTCCAAAACCTTTATCGTAAAGCCTATAGGAGGAGAGGAAGGAAAATGGGCGAACACGTTACATTGACTTACGGCGGCAAAACTATCGAACTGCCTCTTGTCGTCGGCTCGGAGGGTGAAAAGGCCATTGATATATCGAGTCTGCGCAAGGATACCGGTTTGATCACGCTCGACTATGGGTATGCCAACACCGGCAGTTGCTACAGCACCATTACCTATATGGACGGTGAAAACGGGATTCTGCGCTACCGCGGCATACCGGTCGAGGAGCTGGCGGAACATTCGACCTTCATCGAAACCGCATACCTGCTGATCAACGGCACGCTGCCCACCCGCACGCAACTGAACCGTTTTTCGGTTCTGCTCAACGACAATTCGCTGGTCCACGAAGACATGCGGTCTTTTTATGAAAAATACCCGCGGCTCTCGCACCCGATGGGCATTTTGTCATCGATGGTCAACGCCCTGCGGAGTTTTTACCCCGAGCTGCAGAGTATGGAAGAAGAGATCAACATCACCATGACCCGGCTGCTGTCGAAGGTTCGCACCATGGCCGCCATGTCGTACAAGATCTCCCGCGGACACAAGGTGGTCTACCCGCGATCGGATCTGACTTACTGCGCCAATTTTCTCAATATGATGTTCGACACGCCGGTCAAGCCTTACCGGCTCGATGACGACTTGGTCGAGGCCCTCAATGTGTTCTGGATTCTGCATGCCGACCACGAACAGAACTGCTCCACCTCGGCCGTGCGAGTGGTGGGCAGCGGTCGGGTGAACCTCTACGCGGCCATATCGGCGGGCATCGCCGCCCTTTGGGGGCCGCTTCACGGCGGTGCCAACCAGGCAGTCATCGAGATGCTGACCGATATCCAGAGGAGCGGCGGCAGCATCATGCCCTACATCAAGCGGGCCAAGGATAAAAAAGACCCCTTCAGGCTCATGGGATTCGGTCACAGGGTCTACAAGGCCTACGATCCGCGAGCCAAAATCATGAAGGAGATGTGTCACCGGGTTCTGGAAAATCTCAAGCTGCACGATCCGTTGCTCGACATCGCCATGAAGCTGGAAGAGGTGGCCCTGCAAGACGATTTCTTCGTTGAAAACAACCTCTACCCGAACGTCGACTTCTACAGCGGCATCGTCTTGCGGGCCATGGGCATACCGACCAACATGTTCCCGGTCATGTTTGCCATCGGTCGCCTTCCAGGCTGGATCTCCCAGTGGAAGGAGAGCATGGACGATCCCAACTGGAAGCTTTGCCGCCCCCGTCAGATCTATACCGGGCCGATGAAGACCGACTATGTCCCTCTAGACGGGCGCTGACGGTTCCGTAAAAAGGCCAATTTCAGCGTTGCGCTTCATTTCGCTGTCACTGCGGCGTACGAAAAGTACGCCTCGCGACCCCGAAATTCGCGCGCCTTGACTTTGGCCTTTTTACGAAACCGTCTTCGAACTAAACACTCATGGCCCTTCGGACCGTCACAGTGCATGAAAATGACGCGCCGGAGCCCGGATAACCGGTTGCGAAAAGCGGCTGACTGCCTGAGCTGCTTACGGGGTCTTAGACCGGACCCAATGCCGATACCTGTAAACCCAACCTCGGGGTAAAAATTCCAAACCCTTTATTCGAAGATGGGCCTGGTCCGGGCT
>JBATHN010000934.1:0-4105 GCA_049666885.1 Desulfobacterales bacterium | reverse complement strand
ATCAACTGGCACTCGGCCGCCGACAGGCTATCTATGAGCGGGAAAACCGACAGAGAAATCCACAGCATCAAAAGAGCACTCAAACAAACAACATGATTTTTTTTCATCGTTTTTCCTTTCCCTTCGGCTAAACCGCCAAGGCTGCATTCGATGCGAAATTTAATTGGTTTCCGTCCATAAACGGCATCGTTTGGCCCGGGCCGGTTTTCTCACTAGTTTCCATCCATAAATGGCTCTTTTCCGCAATTCCCCGCCTGCTTCGGGACAGGTCGGCGTCAATCGGCGGAATTGCTTGTGCGGCCTGCAAGAGTAAGCCTCCGCGCAATTCCTTGATTTCCTTGAACTTGCAGAAAATTGCTCATTTCTGGATCGGAAACTAATCAGCGCCCTTATAGAAACAGTGGATGGGCACTCACTATTTGCAATCTTTGCCGCAGCCCTGCTACGACTGTCGCAGATCCCGTAAGCATTGCGGGGCGGTTGCAAAATCGCTGCGGTTGAGGCCGGAACCGCAATCTACCATTTCTGGACAGTCACTCTTAGAGGGCTACCCCGCATCTCCGAGGTTCAGCTCGATCATTTTAACACTGGCCAATATCCGCAATGCGTTCCGGTCGACAGCCGGAAAATCCTTGCCCGTGACTCTCAACTTTTCGGCTGCCGCACGAATGAGTTTGACCTGCTCGGCAAAAAGTGCCGGATCGACTTTTTGATTCATTTTAATCTCTCATATCTATATGACTCAGTGGCTGTGTAAAGAATCTTTTCGCATGTCCTTGAACCGTTTGGCTTTGACTTCGTAACGGGGGAGTTTACCGTGGTCGTAAAATTCAATTCGATAGCCGAGATTGGTTTTCAGTCTCAACTGGTCTTTGAGGATGGTTTCCAGCCTCTTGGCCATGTCTTCACAGCCCGGCGCAATTTCGACCTTCAGTTTGATGCGGTCGATATCACCCAGCCGATCGACGATAACCTCGTATTCATCGCCCAGACCGTCAATTGAGCGCACGACTTCCTCTATGGCGGCCGGTGACAGAAGAACACCTTTGACCTTGGTGATGTCGTCTGCCCGACCGAGAACACCACCTTTCAGGAGGCGAAAGGATCGACCGCATGGGCAAGGAGCGTGGTCCCACATGATCACATCCTTTGCATCGAAGCGGATGCAGGGCTGGGCCATGCGATCAAATGCCGTAATAACCATCCTTCCTTTCCGGCCGGGCTCTTCTATGGGTTCCCCGGTGTCGAGATCCTCGATTTCCACCAGAAAAAATGCTTCATTAACGTGGAGGCCACCAGGCTGTTCGGTGCATTCGTATGACCAGGCGCCGATCTCGGTAGCCCCGGCGTGGTCGAAGACCTTGGCGTTCCAGGCCGACTCCATGCGCCGCTTTGTAGAGGCGATGCTGGCGCCAGGCTCTCCGGCACAGGTGATCTTGGAAATACCCAATGTGGTCGGATCGATGTCCATCTTGCTCTTGGCCGTCTCCGCCATCCCCAGAATATACGTTGGGGTGCCCATCATGGCGGTGGCCCTCACCTCCTTGATTTTGAGAATTCTGGCCTGGGTATCCAGAACGCCGCCCGGAACGACCTCGCATCCGATTTTTTCGGCAGCATAGTGTCCGGCCCAAAAAGCCACAAAGACATTGTAACCGAAGGGTATGAAGACGCGGTCGCCGGGGCGATAGCCTTGGGCCCATAGGATGAATGCCCAGCATTCCGCCCACCACTCCCAATCCTGCCACGTGTCCGGCTGGTAAACCGGCTGACCGGTCGTTCCGCTGGTCTGTCGGAACTCCACAACCTCTTCCAGCGGAACGCACAACGCGTCACCGTAAGGAAAAGGAGCTTTGCCTTGTATGTCGCGCATCATCGATTTATCGACTTTGGGCACCCGCCGGATGTCATTGAAAGTCGTTATGTCCGCGGGCGTGACGCCGGCCTTTTCGTAAAGCCGGCGGTGGAATTTAGAGTGCGTGTACGCCCATTGGAATATCCGCTTGAACTTTTTCAGCTGAAGCCGGTGCAGTTCTTCGCGCGGCAAGGTCTCGAGATAGGGGTTCCAATACCGTTGTCCTTGGTTCATCGTCGTCCATTCATCCGAATCACCTTCATTTCAGTTTAGAGGAGCAGCATCATCCTAATTTGAGCGGTTTCCCGCCCAGATAGGCGGGATTCATGCTTCAGGGTTGTAAAAACCTATTCAGTTGCAATAACAGGATGCTTGCCTTCAAATGGGCTCTTAAAGCTTCTCACCCAACGGGTTCTGTTGATTATCACAAGTCTTGGTAAGAATTGTTCTCAGCTTCAGTCGTTCGAACCTTTGAACCCGGAACCGATTAGTTTAGGTTATATTAGGTTCAACCCATATGTTGCAAGGGTCGAGCGATGTGAAAATTCTAGCCGGGGCAGCCTCCGGCGCAAGCGCTCATTCTTATTATTGACTCAACTGACCTAACGCACAACCAATTATCTGATTGTTATCATTATAAAAATACTTCAAAGTAGTGACAGTCGGGCGCTAGCTGTTTACACAATTATTTTGTTGTTCTATAAAGAAAACTATTTTAGGCGTTGAAATTCAATATTAAATATTAAAATAGATGGTTTAAAGTTTATACGATACCGGACGCGTTGTGCCGACAACACGCACGGGGTCGATGATACAATCAACGAAAATTCACGCATGACATTTTACCTGCAGAAATAAGGGATCGGAAAGGATTCTTTTATGTTTACAAGGAGGAGTGCATTTCGAGCCGGTGTTTCCATCTGTTTCCCCAACCGGCGTTTCACACGAACTGCACGGTTCGTCATTTTTGTGTTCTGTTTTTTGGCGGGCGCAATGAATGTATTTTCCGCAACCAAACCCGCAGCCGCACTTACTTTTAGGTTTGATAACGTGGTTGCCAAGGCCAAAGAACTGGCTGCGCAACCTTTCCAGGATTCGAAGGGCACTGCCCCGGACTTCCTGTTCAAAGCAACCTACGATCAGTGGCGCGACATCCGTTTTGAAACCGACAAATCTCTGTGGCGATCGGAAAAACTGCCTTTCGAGGTCCAATTTTTCCATCTAGGATTTTTTTATGACCACCCCGTGAAAATCAACGTCGTCGACGCCAAGGGGGTCGAGCCGATCCCTTTCTCAACCGATCTTTTCAACTACGGCGCCAACGATTTCAAGGCCCAATTACCGGACAACATGGGTTTTGCCGGATTTCGGCTGCACTACCCGGTCAACCGCAAGGACTATCGGGACGAAGTGGCCGTCTTTCTGGGGGCCAGTTATTTTCGGGCGGTCGGCAAGAATATGGGCTACGGTTTGGCGGCCAGGGGTCTGGCAATCGATACGGCTCTCGATTCGGGCGAAGAATTCCCCTATTTCAAGGAATACTGGCTGGTCAAACCTTCCCCCAAGAACAAGGAGATGGTCGTATACGCCCTGCTGGACAGCGTAAGCCTCACCGGGGCCTACAAATTTGTCGTCCGACCCGGCGAGGCAACCCTGATCAAAGTGGAGGCCACGATCTTTCGGCGCCGTGAGGTCGGCAAGCTCGGCATCGCGCCGCTGACGAGCATGTTTCTTTACGCAGAGAACACCAATCAACGACCGATCGATGATTTCAGGCCCGAGATCCACGATTCCGACGGGCTGTTGATAGCCGATGGCACCGGCGAAATCATATGGCGCCCGCTGGTCAACCCGAAGCGGCTTCTGGTCAACACCTTTCAGCTGACCAACCCGAAAGGCTTCGGGCTCCTGCAGCGCGACCTCGACTTCGCCCATTACCAGGACCTGGAGTCCCGCTATGACAAGCGGCCCAGCGCCTGGATCGCGCCTGTCGGCGAGTGGGGCAAGGGTCACGTGGAGCTGATCCAGATTCCCTCCGGCAGCGAAGTCGACGACAACATCGTCTCCTTCTGGGTGCCGGCCTCACTGCCTGAAAAGAAAGAACCGATATCGTTTGCCTACAATATAAGCTGGTATTTTCCGTCGGATGACCCCAATGCCGGCGGTTTTGTTTCGGCCACGCGCACCGGCATGGTTCGGGACAAGAACCTGAGGTTGTTCGTCATCGATTTCAAGGGTGGAAAACTGGAC